>DATIDB010000106.1:0-3923 GCA_035456545.1 Alphaproteobacteria bacterium
AGCTAAAAAGCCAGATGTGCTGCGGCGCGGCAGGGGTCGCCCGAGCGGGCACGCGGCTCCTCCGGCCGGATTGCCGCAGAAGGGGGTCTAGGTTTCATATTGAAATTTCAAAGGGATGGCGCTGCATGGTCCGCCGCCGCAACACTTGCGGGCGCGGGCAATTTCCATATACTCGCGCCCCGTTCGAGGACGCCGATCGGAAAACATACAAATGAAGCCACTGCTTCCGCCCGACTACCGACCGACCGAAGACGAACCCTTCATGAACCCTCTGCAGTTGGAGTATTTCCGCCAGAAGCTCTTGGCTTGGCGGACCGAGCTGCTGGAAGAATCGTCCGAAACGCTCCACCACCTCCAGGAAGAAAGCCTCTCCGAACCGGACATCGCCGACCGGGCCTCCTTGGAGACCGACCGCTCCCTGGAGCTGAGGACCCGTGATCGCGAGCGCAAGCTGATCAGCAAGATCAACGAGGCATTGCGGCGGATCGAAGAAGGCAGCTACGGCTACTGCGAGGAGACCAACGAGCCGATCAGCCTCAGGCGGCTGGAGGCTAGGCCGATCGCGACGCTGAGCCTGGAGGCGCAGGAGCGGCACGAGCGCATGGAGCGCACCCACCGGGACGATTGACGCGAGCAGTTCGGTGGTGGCTCGACGCCTCTCGTTGAAGCAATATTAACCAAACTTGCCGAGTCTGCCGCTGAACGCGAGAGTGCCGCGCCCGCTTGAAGCGGGCAGAGGCCGGGGGTCGAGACGGGGCATGCGACTCTCCAGGATCCTGGTTTGCGCCGTCGCAGGATTGTTGCCGGCCGGCGCCGCGCTTGCGGCGACGGCGGACGCCGCATGGGGCGGTGAGGCGATCCGGCTCGTTCTCTCGATGGCCCTGGTCTTCGCCAGCGCCGGCATCGGCTTCTGGCTGGCCCATCTGCGCAAGGCTGGGGGCGTCGGCGCGCTGGACGCGGCCGTCGAGGCGCTCCCCCAGCCGCGCCAGATCGTGGATGGCTCCGGTCGCGTGATCTTCGCCAATGCGGCCTGTCGGCGACTTCTCGGCGATGACCCCCCGCCGCTCCAGCGCGCCCTGGCCCATCAACTCTCGGTCAAGGAACTCGAGGCGCTGCGCGGGCTTGCCCAGCGCGCGGGCGCCGGCGAATCGGGCGAGATCGAGTTGGAAGCGGCGCTGGGCCCGAGCATGGAGGGTCCGAAGCCTCTGCTTATCGGCGCCTCCTCCATTCCAGGCCAGCCTGGCGCCGTGCTGTGGCGCGTGGAGGATATCAGCCGCCCGCGGGACAGCGAGGAGGCGACCTCATCCGAGCGCGGCCGCCAAGCCGAGATGGTCGCCGACGCGCCCGTCGGTTTCTACACGCTCGATGAGGAGGGCCGGCTCCAGACGCTGAACCGGACATTCGCCGGCTGGGTCGCGGGGGCGGATGCGCCAGGGCCCATTGGAAAGCGGCTTGCCGAGCTGCTCGGCGACTCTCCGGCTGCGGCCGCGCTCGATCCGAAGGCCGATGGCGGCGTCGGGCACGCGGAGGGGACGGTCAAGCGCGCCGATGGCGCGAGCGTGGAACTGCTGCTGGTCCAGGAGCGTGTCGAGATCGGCGGCATCGTGACCTATCGCGGAGCCGCCTATGATCTCGGCCCCCAGCGCGAGCTGGAGCGTCGGCTGACCTTGTCGGGCCAGAGATTCCGGCACTTCTTCGACAAGGCGCCGATTGGCGTCGCGCTCCTCGATCGCGACGGCCGCGTTAGTGAGAACAACCGCGCCTTCGCCGCCATCCTGGCGGCCGGCGATGCCGAGATCCAGGGTCGTTCCGTCGTCGATTTGGTCAAGCCGGACTCGCGCGAAGCGGTCGCGAACGGCCTGAAGAATCTCGGCGACGGCGACCGACCGACCGCGCCCATCGAGGTGCGGATAGACGGCAAGGAGGAGACCGTCGCCTCGCTCTATCTGGCTCGGCTCGAGGACGCGCATGGAAGCGGCGCGGGCCTGATCTGCCATGTCATCGATCTGACCGAGCAGAAGCGGCTGGAGGCGCAGTTCGCTCAATCCCAGAAGATGCAGGCGGTGGGTCAGCTCGCCGGCGGCATCGCGCACGACTTCAACAACCTCCTGACGGCGATGATCGGGTTCTGCGATCTTCTGTTGCTGCGGCACAGGCCGGGCGACCAGTCCTTCGCCGACATCATGCAGATCAAGCAGAACGCCAACCGCGCCGCCAACCTGGTTCGCCAGCTCCTCGCCTTCTCGCGCCAGCAGACGCTGCAGCCGCGCGTGCTCAACGTCGCCGACGCGCTGACTGAACTGTCGCATCTCTTGCGCCGCCTGATCGGCGAGAACATTGAACTGAAGATGATCCATGGCCGCGAGCTGGGACTGGTTCGGGTCGATCAGGGTCAGCTCGAGCAGGTGATCATCAACCTCGCGGTGAACGCCCGCGACGCCATGCCTCAAGGCGGCGCCCTCACCATCCGCACCGGTAACTTCACGGCGAGCGCCCCGATGCGGCGCGGCGCGGAGACCATGCCCGCCGGCGACTATGTCCGCATCGAGGTCGGCGACACCGGAACAGGCATTCCCGCGGAGATCATCGACCGCATCTTCGAGCCGTTCTTCTCGACCAAGGAGGTCGGCGCCGGCACCGGGCTCGGCCTGTCGACGGTGTATGGCATCGTGCGCCAGACCGGCGGATTCGTCTTCGTCGATTCGCGCGCCGGGCAGGGGGCCGTCTTCAACATCTACCTGCCTGTCCATGGGGAGGGGCGGGCGCCGGAGGCGGCGGCGCCTGAGCTGCGCGAGGCTGAAGCCGCCGCACGCGATCTGACCGGCATCGGCACGATCCTTCTGGTCGAGGACGAGGATGCGGTGCGCCTGTTCGGCGCGCGCGCCCTGCGCAACAAGGGCTATGAGGTCCTGGAGGCCCGTTCCGGCGAGGAAGCTCTCGAATTGATGGCCGGGGAGGAGCGGGCGATCGACCTCCTCATCACCGACGTCGTCATGCCGCGCATGGACGGCCCAGCCCTGATCCGCGCGGTGCGGGAGCGCTGGCCGCGGATGAAGGTGATCTACATCTCCGGCTACGCCGAGGACGCCTTCCGAAAGCGCCTCGATGAGACCGGCGCCATCCACTTCCTGCCCAAGCCCTTCAGCCTGAAGCAGCTTGCCGGGAAGGTGAAAGAGGTGATGGAGACTTCCGGCCGGCCCGAGGCGGGGGGGCGGCCGGGTGTCCGCCGAGGGGGAGCGCCGCAGTCCGTCACCGTCCGAAGCTGAGCTGTTCTCGTTTCGGTCCTATTTTTCGCTTCGATTTCGCGAACAAACCGTGTACATTCTCCCCATGCCGGCGCTGTGGACGCCGGCCTTTGTGCCATGTAAGAGGGGGAGGGATCGGCCATGTCGGGCCCAGCGCTGCGGATCGTCGAAAGGGACAACGTGGATAAAGGCAAGGCTCTGGAGGCCGCGCTCGGCCAGATCGAGCGCAGCTTCGGCAAGGGGTCGATCATGCGGCTCGGCCAGCGCGACAGCGCGGTTGAGACCGAGGTCGTCTCCACCGGCTCCCTGGGCCTCGACATCGCGCTGGGGATCGGCGGGCTGCCGCGAGGCCGCGTCGTCGAGATCTACGGCCCCGAAAGCTCGGGCAAGACCACGCTCGCGCTCCATGTCGTGGCGGAGGCGCAGCGGCAGGGCGGCGTCGCCGCCTTCATCGACGCCGAGCATGCGTTGGATCCCACCTATGCCGCCAAGCTCGGGGTCAAGGTCGAGGACCTTCTGATCTCGCAGCCCGATGCGGGCGAGCAGGCGCTGGAGATCGCCGACACGCTGGTGCGTTCCGGCGCCATCGACGTGCTGGTGATCGATTCGGTCGCGGCGCTGGTGCCGCGCGCCGAGCTGGAAGGTGAGATGGGCGACAGCCAGCCCGGCATGCAGGCC
>DATIDB010000107.1:0-5554 GCA_035456545.1 Alphaproteobacteria bacterium
CGCAGCTTCCGTTCGATTCTTTCGAAAAGTGGGACGGCACGATGCGAGGAGCCGCCAATCACCAACTTCAGGCTCACCATTTCACCGGTCCCGATGCTGATCACATCGGCAATTCGGTCCCACTCAGCGATGGTCAGAGCAGTACTTGCGCTTACAGTTGCGTCTACTGGTGGAATAGATCGTTGTTCTGTAGCGTGCTTGCTCGCATTGGCGACAACCTGACAGGTTTTCAGTTCTGGGATGAGGTCGCCAATTGCATCCATTGGACCTGCGAGGTGGTGTTTCAGTAAATTCGAGTTTGGCACTCCCACAAACGGGGCGATCTCGGCGGACAGCGGAGCCCCGGCAGCGGCGAGCTTCTGAATATCCCGATGCA
The DNA here is from genome assembly GCA_035456545.1 of Alphaproteobacteria bacterium. Lineage (GTDB taxonomy): Bacteria > Pseudomonadota > Alphaproteobacteria > JAREAF01 > JAREAF01 > JAREAF01. The sequence goes on from DATIDB010000107.1 coordinate 377, forward strand.
GCCATTCGACAGTCGCCCAGGCGGTGACCGCGAAATTAAACGCAGCATCGGCACGGTCTTCGCGAGAGCCCTCATCCATCCGCTTCAATTCTCGCTCAAGCTTGGCGATAAGGTCTCGCGCGGTCGTAATGTCGAAGGTCTGCGGCTTCACTGGTGCTCCGTCATTTGGCTTGGAGGAGCAAACAAATCCGTCTAATTCCCCCGTCTCCCGAACCGCACCGCCTCCTCCGCCGCGCGGATCAGCGCCTTGGTCTTGTTGACGCTCTCCTGCCATTCGGCCTCGGGTTGGCTGTCGGCGACGACGCCGCCGCCAGCCTGCGCGTACATCACCCCGTCCTTCACCAGCGCGGTCCGGAGCGCGATGCAGGTGTCCATCGCGCCGTTCGCGGCGAAGTAGCCGACCGCGCCGCCGTAGAAGCTGCGGCGCTCGGGCTCCAGCTCGTCGATGATCTCCATCGCCCGCACCTTCGGCGCGCCGGAGACGGTGCCGGCGGGGAAGCCCGCGATCAGCGCGTCCATCGCGTCGTATTTCGGATCGATCCGCCCCTCGACGTTCGAGACGATATGCATCACATGCGAGTAGTACTCGATCACCATCTTCTCGGTGACCTTGACCGTGCCGATCTGCGCGACGCGCCCGACATCGTTCCGCCCCAGGTCGAGCAGCATCAGGTGCTCGGCCAGCTCCTTCGGGTCGGCCAATAGGTCGGCCGCCAGCGCGCGATCCTCCTCCGCATCCTTGCCGCGCCGCCGCGTGCCCGCGATCGGGCGGATCGTCACCGTCCCGTCGCGCAGGCGCACCAGGATCTCCGGGCTCGACCCCACCAGCGCATAGCCGCCGAAATCGAGGAAGAACAGGAAGGGCGAGGGGTTGAGGCGCCTTAAGGCGCGGTAGAGCGCGAAGGGCGGCAAGGGGAAGGGCAGGTGGAAGCGCTGCGAGGGCACCACCTGGAAGATGTCGCCGGCGCGGATATACTCCTTCGCCCGCTCGACCATCTCGTGATAGCGCGCGTGGGAGACATTCGAGACGGGCTCGGGCAGGGCCAAGGGCTCGCCCTCGGCCGCGCGCTTTAAGGGCAGCGGCCGCTCGAGATCGGCCACCACCTCGGCCAGGCGATCCAACGCCTCCTCATAGGCCCGCTGCGCGCTGCGTTTCGGGTCGGGCCAAACCGGCGTTACCACCGTCACCAGATCCTCGACATTGTCGAAGATGGCGACCACGGTCGGCCGCAGGAACATCGCGTCGGGGATGCCGATCGGGTCGGGATTGTCGTCCGGCAGCCGCTCCATCAGCCGCACGGTGTCGTAGCCCATATAGCCGAAGAGCCCTGCCGCCATCGGCGGCAGCTTGGAGGGCACATCGATTCGGCACTCGGCGATGAGCTGCCTGAGGCTCTGGAGCGCGCCGCCCGTCAGCGGCTCGAACGCGTCCGCCTGGGCGAGGGCGCGGCGGTTGATCTCGGCCGCATCGCCTCGGGCGCGCCAGATCAAATCCGGCTTGAGGCCGATGAAGGAGTAGCGGCCGCGCACGGCGCCGCCCTCGACGGATTCGAAGAGGAAGCTCATCGCCCGGCCGTCGGCGAGCTTCAGCATCGCCGAGACCGGCGTCTCCAGATCGGCGACGAGCCGCGTCCAGAGGACCGACGGCCGCCCGGCCCCGTAGCTCTCGGAGAAAACCGAAAACTCGGGCTCCACCTGCATGGCTAGAAGAGTGTCTGCAGCGCGTTGCGGTCGATCTCGACCGGATAGCGACGGCGCAGCGCGTTCTGGTAGCTCGCGACCGTGTCGTTGGCGATCGCGCGCCGCAGCTCGGCCTCGACGCTCTTGAGGCCCTCCGCATCGGCGGCGGGCACGGCCGGGATCACCTCTTTGAGCCGCAGCACGGCAAAGCCGCTCTCCGCCGGCGCGACCGCGACCTCGCCGGGCTTCAACGCGAAGATCTTGCCCGTCGCCTCGGGGGGAAGCCCGGCCTCGGCCGCCGCGTCGGTGCGCTTCAAGGGCGCGGTGGTCTTGAGCGACCCGCCCGCCTCGCTCGCGGCCAAGGCGAAATCGGCTCCGCCCTTGACCTTCTCGGCCAGCGCCTTGGCGGCCTCCTCGGCCCCGCGCCGGCGCTCCTCGCCCTCCCAGGCGGCGAGCACCTGGTCGCGCACCTCCGCGAAGGGGCGCGGCTGGGCCGGCGTGATCCCCTCGACCCGCACCATGAAATAGCCGCCGCTCCCCAGCTCGCCGAGCGGGCTTTCCGAGCCGGATTCCGTCTCGAAGGCGGCGGCGAGGATTTGCGGAGCCTCCGCCAGCCCGGGTATCGCCGCGCCGTCGGGCCCGCGCCCGGAGGCGTCCACCGCCTCGACCTTGCGCGCCTGAAACCCGGTCTGCTTGGCGGCCTCCTCGAGCGTCGCCCCGCCGGCCAGCGCGTCCTCGAATTGATTGGCGAGATCGGCGATGCGGTCGGCCGACCGGTGCAGCGCCATCTCGCGCCGCAGCTCCTCCTTCACCGCGGCGATATCCGGCGTTTCCCCCGGTTCGATCTTGCGCACCTGCACCACATGCCAACCCAGATCGCTCTCCACCGGCGCGGTGACCGCGCCTTGCGGGGCGGCGAAGGCGGCGTCATCGACCGCGTCGGGCAGGCGCCCTTTTTCGACCATGCCGAGCTCGACCGGCGCGGGCGCGCCCGCCTGCTGCGCGGCGGCGGCGAGATCGGCGCCGCCCTGGACGAGCTCCTGCACGCGCTTGGCCGCCGCCTCGTCGGCGAGGACGACCTGCGCCAGCTCGCGCCGCTCCGGTCGGCCGAGCGCGTCCTTGCGCGCCTCGAACTCTGCCGCTACCTCCTCGTCGGTGACGGCGATGTCCTTGGCCAGCGCATCGGGCGACAGCTCGACCAGGGTGATCGACCGGTATTCGGGCGCCTGGAACTGGTCCTTGTGCGTCTCGTACCACTCCGTCAGCGCCGAGTCCTGCGGGGCCGGGATCGACGCGGCCGGGTCGACGGCGATCACCGCGGCTTCCGCCACGCGGCGCTCGTTGCGTTGACGATAGAGACTCTCGGTTAAGAGCGGCGGCGCCTCGACCCCGCTGGACACCGCGCCGACGAGCTGGCCGGCGGCGAGGTCGCGGCGCACGCTCTCGACCTAGCCTTCCTCGCTCATGTCGATGGAGCCGAGAATGCGCTCGAACCGCGCCCGGTCGAAGGCCCCGCCCGCGCCCTGGAAGGCGGGCTCGCTCCGGATGGCGCGGCGCACGGCCTCGTCGCTGGCGACGATATCGAGCCGGCGCGTCTCCTGCTGAATGAGCGCATCGGCGACCAATTGATCCACCGCGCGGTCGAGGAGCCCGATCTGGCGCGCCTGCTCCCGGTCCAGCCGGTTGTTGAAGAGCGGCTGCATCGACCGGATCAGGGTGTCGAACTGCTTGGCCACCTCCTCGCGGCCGATCTCGATCTCGCCGACTGTGATCGCCGGCCCACCCTGGGTCTGCAGGCGGAAAATGTCGCCGATCCCCCAGGCCGCGAAGCTGAGGATCAGCACGAGGAACAGGATCTTGACGATCCAGGACGCGGCGTGGGAGCGGATGAAATTCAGCATGGTCGGACCGCAGGGTTCCGTAAGGCCTTCGAAAGGCGCGGGATCATAGGGGCGGGCCGCTCGGCCCCGCAACCCGGAAGTGGGGTCGAAGGGTGGCGCACCGGCCCGGGAGTGGCCATCTTGGTCCATGGGGACACGGACGCGTGGAGCGAGAGGAGAGGGAGATGGCGCAGCGCCGCCGCCTGATCGCCGGCAATTGGAAGATGAACGGGCTTGTCGCCGACGGGCTTGCGCTCGCCCGTGGGCTGGCGGAGCGCGCGCGCGCCGCGCCTCTCCCGGCCGAGATTCTGGTCTGCCCGCCGTCCACCCTCATCGCGAGGGTCGGGGAGGCGCTTGCCGGCGGCGCAATCGCCCTCGGCGGGCAGGACTGCCACCCCGAGCCCTCGGGCGCGCATACGGGCGACGTCTCCGCCGAGATGCTGGCCGATCTCGGCTGCCGCTACGTCGTCGTGGGCCATTCCGAGCGGCGGACCGACCACGGCGAGAGCGACGCGCTGGTGCGCAGGAAGGCCGAGGCCGCGTTGCGGGCGGGGCTCACGCCCATCGTCTGCGTCGGCGAGAGCGAGACCGAGCGCATGCGCGGCGAGCAGGAGGATATCGTCGGGCGCCAGCTCGCCGGCTCGCTCCCCGATGCGGCGGGGCCGCAGAACGCCGTGATCGCCTATGAGCCCGTCTGGGCGATCGGCACCGGACGCACGGCCGGCCCTGAGGACGTCGCCGCCATGCATGGCTTCATTCGGCATGCGCTCGGGTTAAGAGGAGCCGGCATGCGCATCCTCTACGGCGGATCGGTCAAGGCCTCCAACGCGGCCGAGCTGCTGGCCTTGAAGGACGTGGACGGGGCGCTGGTCGGCGGCGCGAGCCTGAAGCTGGAGGAGTTCTGGGCGATTGCGACTGGCCGCTAGCCGGGCGGGGGCAACTTGCCGCTGGCGCCGGGGCGGAGAAGCGATTAAATAGCCGCCGAACTTCCCGGAAGGCCGAGGATCGGCGGCTGCCGCTCATGCGCGGTGCGGCGGGCGGCCCTCGGCCGGTGTCTTTTCGAGGCTTGCCATGACCACCGTCTTCCTGGCCATCCATGTCGTCCTTGCGATCGCGCTGATCGGCATCGTGCTGCTCCAGCGCAGCGAGGGGGGCGGGCTCGGCATCGGCGGCGGCATGTCCGGGCTGATGACCGGCCGGGGCAGCGCCAATCTCCTGACCCGCGTGACGGCGGCCCTGGCGGCCTTGTTCTTCACCACGAGCCTTGTGCTGGCGATCCTGTCGAGCACGTCGAGTCGCGGGCCTTCCCTCATCGAGGAGGAGGCGCCGGCGCAACCCGCACCGGCCTCGACGGCGCCCGCCGAGCCCGTCCAGCCGGCCGCGCCGGCTACGCCGGAACCCGCCGCGGCGGCTCCGGAATCGGGCTCCACGCCCCCGGCTCCCGCGGTCCCGCAAGGGCAGTGACGGAGGGCGCAAGGGGCGCGCCGGCCGGCCGAGGTTGAGCCCGATCTCCCCCCTGCTGTAGAGTAGAGGCCCATGACGCGGTACATCTTCATCACCGGCGGCGTGGTCTCCTCCCTCGGAAAAGGTCTTTCATCGGCGGCGCTGGGCGCGCTCC
>DATIDB010000108.1:0-5089 GCA_035456545.1 Alphaproteobacteria bacterium
GGCGCGCTCGTCTCCGACGTGATCCCCGACAGCCCGGCGGCCAAGGCCAGCGTGAAGCAGGGCGACGTCATCCTCGGCTTCGACGGGCGCAACGTCGAGGAGATGCGCGACCTGCCGCGCATCGTCGCCGAGACTCCCGCCGACAAGCAGGTCGAGCTGACGATCTGGCGAGACGGCCGGCAAGTGAGCCAGTCCGTCACCGTCGCCCGCCAGGACAAACGGATCCAGGAGATGGCGATGGGCGGTCCCTCCTCGGAGGACGCGACCGGCGAGGCGTCTTCCTCCGCCACCATCGGGGCGACGCTCGCTCCGCTGACGGCCGATCTGCGTCAGCGGTACCGCCTCGACGACGAGGTGAACGGCGTGGTCGTGACCGAGGTGAAGCCGGGCGGCATCGCCGCCGAGCAGGGCCTGCGGGAAGGCGACGTGATCGTCTCGGTGAACCAGACGGCGGTGAGCGCGCCCGCCGATGTGGAGAAGCTCGCAAAGGCGGCGAAGGACCAGAAGAAAAACGCCGTGCTTCTCCTGGTCAACCGTGGAGGCAACCAGCTCTTCGTCGGGCTGGATGTGGGTCAGGTCTAAGAGCGCCATGACCGGCGGGGCGGCGCCCGATTGGGCGTCGGCCCCGACACATGGCATAGTCGAGGCGCACAGCCGCCCGCCCGCCGACGCCATGCGCATCCTCCTCATCGAAGACGACGCCACCACAGCCGCCTATGTCGAGCGCGCGCTCGGCGAGTGCGGCTACCTGGTCGAGCGGGTCGGAGACGGGCGCGACGGCCTCTTCCGCGCCACTGAGGGGGGCTACGACCTGATCCTCCTCGACCGCATGCTTCCCGGGTTGGATGGGCTCTCGGTCGTGGCGGCGCTGCGCGCGGCGAAGGTGCAGACGCCGGTCCTGATCCTCTCCGCGCTGGGACAGGTCGACGACAGGGTGAAGGGCTTGCGCGCGGGCGGCGACGATTACCTAACCAAGCCCTTCGCCTTCGCCGAGCTTCTGGCGCGGGTCGAGGCGCTGCTGCGGCGCAAATCCGCCCCTGCGCAGGAGGTCACGCGCCTCTCGCTCGGCGATCTGGAGATGGACCTCCTGCGCCGGGAGGTACGCCGCGCCGGCCGCCTGATCGAATTGAAGCCGCGCGAGTTCCGCCTGCTCGAATACCTGATGCGCCACGCGGGGCAGGTGGTCACCCGCACCATGCTGCTGGAAGGCGTCTGGGACTACCACTTCGATCCGCAGACCAACGTCATCGACGTGCATGTCAGCCGGCTTCGGCAGAAGATCGACAGGGGCTTCGAGCCGCCGCTCCTGCATACCGTGCGCGGCGCCGGATACATGATGCGTGCTTAAGAGCGGGTTCCTGGCGACCTCGACCTTCCGCCTCGCGCTGCTCTACGCGGTGTTCTTCGGGGCGTCGGTCATGGCCCTGCTCGGCCTCTTCTACTGGAGCGCCGATCGGGCGCTCGATCGCCAGACCAGCCTCGCCGTCGATTCGGAGATTCAGGCGCTGCAGGACCGCTGGCGCGACGCCGGCCTCGGCGGGCTCACCGAGGCCATCGCCGAGCGCGCCTCGCATCCGCGGCTCGGCGACATGCTCTATCTCCTCGCCACGCGGGAGGGCCAGGCGGTCGCCGGCAACATCACCGCCTGGCCTGAGCGCGTGCGGCGCGAGAATGGTTGGCTCCTCTTCGACATCGAGCGACGGTGGAAGACCGGCGAGATCGAGCGCAGCCAGGCCCGCGCGCGCAGCTTCCAATTGCCCGGCGGCATCCTGCTCCTGGTCGGGCGCGACAATCGGGAGCGGCTGACCTTGCGCCGGCTGATGATCGAGGCGCTGGCCTGGTCGCTCGCCGCGGTCGTCGCGCTCGGCATCGGCGGGGGCCTCCTCCTCAGCCGTCGGGTGCTGGGGCGGATCGACGCCGTGGCGCGCGTGGCGGAGGAGATTCGCAGCGGCGCCGTCTCCTCGCGCGTCAGCCTGACCGGCAGCGGCGACGAGTTCGACCGCCTCGCCGACACCCTGAACCGGATGCTCGACGAGATCGAACGGCTGGTCGCCTCGATCCGCAGCGTCACGGTCAACATCGCGCATGACCTGAAAAGCCCGCTCGCCCGATTGCGCGGGCGGCTGGAGATGGCTTCGCGCGCGGACGCTCCTTCGGGGGAACGACGCGATGCGATCGAGGAGGCGATCGAGGAGGCCGACGGGCTGATCGCCACCTTCAACGCGCTGCTCTCGATCGCCGAGGCGCAGTCCGGCCGCAGCGCAGCCGAAATGTCCGAACTCGATCCGGCGACGCTGGTTGCGGATTCGGCCGATCTTTACGAGCCCCTCGCCGAGGAGCGCGGATTGAAACTCCAAACCGAGGCCGCGCCGGGCGCGCGCGTCAGGGCCAATCGCCAGCTTCTCTTCCAGGCGCTCGCCAACCTCATCGACAACGCGCTGAAATACGCGCCCCCCGGCGGCGAGATCCGCATCTGGGCCGGACCTGGAGCGGACGGCCCCGAACTGGGCGTCGCCGACAGCGGCCCCGGCATCCCGGCGGGCGAACGCGAGCGGGTGCGCGAGCCTTTCGTGCGCCTCGACCAAAGCCGGAGCACGCCCGGCAGCGGCCTCGGCCTCAGTCTGGTCGACGCCATCGCGCGCCTGCACGGGGCGGAGCTGAGGCTGGAGGACAACGCGCCCGGGCTGAAGGCGCGCCTCGTCTTTCCCCAAACCGTCGGAGCCGACCGCTCCCCGGGGAACGCCGCGCGGGGGCGTTAGAGCGGTGTTCCGCAAGATTGAATCACCTGCGTTGCGCATTCGGCCCGGCGATCGGCCAGGCGCGCCGCGAAGCGCGATGCCGCAGGGCATCGGGCGGCCGGGGCAACGCCGCCGTCGCCTACCGGGGCGCAACCCTGAAGGGGCCGGGGCCCTTTTGCGCTGCGGGTTCGTCGCGGGGCTTGCCTGTAGCGCCCGGCTACAAGGCTGCGCCCCGCTCCTGCCCGCAGCGCAAAATCCCTCCGGCGCAGATGCTTCAATCTTACGGAATACCGCTCTAGGAGAGGCGCAGATTGGCCAGGCGCCCCGTTGCCACGAGATCGCCGATCTCCCAGATCAGCTCCGTCATCACGACGTCGAGGAGGACGACGCCGACGGCGCCGAAGCCGCCGATGCCGAGGCCGGTCCGCGCGATGAACCATGCGTAAGCGAGCACGGCGATGTTGACGAGGACGGCGAGGAGCGGCAGGGCCGGATTGTCGAAAAGGCCGCTGCTCGCCACCGCCTGCATCGGCAGGACGACGATCATCGCCACGACCTGGCTCCAATTGTACATGGCCAGCCAGCCGAAGAATTCCTCCTCCCGGTCCAGCGTCCTGGCGATGAAAGCCATCGCCGCGGGGAGCGCCGTCCAGGCGACGACATACTGGAACGCGTAGAGCAGGACCAGCGAGGGGAAGCCGATCGCGACCGGCATCTCGGAGAGATGCAGCAGCACGAGGATGACATAGGCGGGCAGGAGGATCGCCGCCGCCCAGAAGGACCGCAGCGCGCCCTCGCGCGTTCGGTCGAAATAGGCCACGCCCTGCCGGTCGAAATGCGCCAGCCGCCACGCGCCGAACAGCGCGTAGCTGGTCTCGCGCAGGGTCAGCACGGCGCCTCGAACCAGCCGTCGAGGATGCGGCGGTAGACCTCCGTCAGGGTCTCGATATCGGCGAGGCGAGCGTGCTCGTCGATCTTGTGCATGGTCTCGCTGATGAGGCCGAACTCCGCGACCTTGGCGTAGTTCTTGATGAAGCGCGCATCGGAGGTGCCGCCGGTGGTGCTGAGCTCCGGCGAGAGGCCGGTCACCGCGCAGACCGCCCCGGCGACGAGCTCAGTGAAGGCGCCGGGCTTGGTCACGAAGCTGTCCCCGCTCACGGTGAGGTCGAGCCGGTAGCGCGCGCCCTCCCGATCCAGCCGCTCGCGCAGCCAGGCTTCCAGGCTGGCGGGGCTGTGCAGGTCGTTGAAGCGGATGTTGAAGGCGGCGCGGGCGGCGGCCGGGATGATATTCGGCGCCTCATTGCCCGTATCGATGGAGGTCACCTGGATGTTCGAGGGCTGGAAATGCGCCGTCCCGGCGTCCAGCGGCTCGGCGATCAGCCCGGCGAGCGCCCGCAGCAGCGGATGCAGCGGGTTCTCGGCCAGATGCGGATAGGCGACATGCCCTTGCACGCCCTCGACCGTGAGGCGACCGGTGAGGCTGCCGCGCCGCCCGATCTTGACCATCTCGCCCATGCGGTGCGGATTGGTCGGCTCGCCCACCACCGCGGCGTCGGGCGCGAGGCCGCGCGCGGCCATCCATTCCAGGACCTTGCGCGTGCCGTTGACGGCGACGCCCTCCTCATCGCCGGTGATGAGCAGGCTGATGCGCCCCTTGGGCCTGCCGCCTTGCGCCTTGAGATGCCGCGCCGCCGCGGCGACCATGGCGGCGACGGCGCCTTTCATATCCGTCGCGCCGCGGCCATAGAGGCAGCCCTGCTTCACGCTGCCGGCGAAGGGATCGACGCTCCAGCCGGCATCGTCGCCCGGCGGCACCACGTCCGTATGCCCGGCGAAGCAGAAATGCGGGCCCCCTTCGCCGATCACGGCAAAGAGATTCTGCACCTCGGCCGTCCCAGGCTCGGCGAAGGCGAGGCGATGGCAGGCGAAGCCGAGCGGCTTCAGCGCCGCTTCGAGCACGGCGAGCGCGCCGCCGTCCTCCGGCGTCACGCTGCGGCAGCGGATCAGGTCCCGCGCCAGCCCGACCGGGTCGATGGCGAAGGGATCGGTCATGCGCGCAGAAGCTCGTTGATCGCGGTCTTGGCGCGCGTCTTCGCATCGACGCGCTTGACGATCACCGCGCAATAGAGGCCCGGCCCCGGGCTGCCGTCGGGAAGCGGCTTGCCCGGCATGGTTCCGGAGACCACGACCGAATAGGGGGGCACGCGGCCCATGAAGGTCTCGCCGGTCGTGCGGTCGACGATGCGGGTCGAGGCGCCGAGATAGACCCCCATCGACAAGACCGAACCTTCGCCGACGATGACGCCCTCCGCCACTTCGGCGCGTGCGCCGATGAAGCAGTTGTCCTCGAT
>DATIDB010000109.1:0-5416 GCA_035456545.1 Alphaproteobacteria bacterium
AACAGCAACAGGACGGTGCCCGCGATGACGCCCGCGGCCTTCAACGCGCGCGCCACGGTCCGTGGGCTCGCCCGGACGAAGATCTGGCCGACTGCGAGCAGGCCCACAAGCAGCAGCAACCCGAGCGCGACATAAGGCACGGTGCTAAGGCCGTCCCTTGACCTGATGGGCGATCTGCAGGGCGACGCCGCCGCGCTTGCGTCCGTAGTCCTCCAGCGCCGGACGGCCGCCGGCGGCATAGACGGCGACGGCCGAAAGCAGATCGCGCAGTTGCTGTGCGCTGGAGGAATCGAAGGGGCAGTAGGCGCCGCCGGTGAGTCGGGCCACCTGCCGGAACGCGCCCGCGGCGACCGCATCTCCGCCTTCGTGGAACAGAAAGGCGGGTACGCCCAGCACGCCCAGCCGTCCGGCCTCATGGCAGAGTGCGTCGATCGGTTCCTCCATGCAGTCGCCGACGAAGACGAGAGCGCCGACCTTGCGGCGCTCGGTCTCGGCGACGGCGTGCCGGAGCACCTTGACGATCTGCGTCTGACCGCCGAGGCAGGCGACGCCCGTCATCCGCCGGCCCAGCTCGCGCGCGTCGGCGACCCAGGAGCTGGCCTTGCACTCGCCGAACCCCCGGTAGAAGACGAGCTGCACCTCCAGACCGCCGAGCTCGGCCGCCACCTCGAACATCTGCCCCTGGAGATGACAGGCGCGGTCCCAGGTGGGCTCGCGGCTGGCCGTCGCATCGAGCGCGAAGATCAGCCGCCCGCGCCCCGACGGCTTCACCGCGGGCATCGCGGCGAGCTTGCGCAGGAAGGCGTCCACCTCGCCCGAAGCGCTTCCCTCCCGGCCGACCGGCAGCTTTTCTCTGTCAGCGGGCATTCGACTTTGGCGGGCTGTTCATGGCCATGGGTTTCAGTTAGGCACGCGCATTGGTGAAGTCCAGTTGCGCAAAGGCGTGGGCCGAGACCGGCGCGAGCGAGACGGAGGTGTCGTGGAACACCGCGCCTCCGGCGGGGAGTCCCGCATCGGCGCTGGTCAGTGCGTTGATGCCGATCCCGCCGACGAAGGCGCTGTTGGGCCAGATTCCTTCCACGACGACGACGCCCGGCTGCAGGCCCGCGAAGGGGCGGACATGCACCGCCACCGCTCCTCGCCGGTTTGCGATCCGCACCAGATCGCCCTCTTTGAGGCCGAGCCGGGCGCAATCTTCCGGATGCACGAGCGCGGTTGGCCGCCCCTCGCGCTCGCGCGAGGCGCGGGTCTCGGTGAAGGTCGAATTGAGAAAGGAGCGCGAGGGCGCGGTGACGAGGCGGAACGGATGCTCCGGCCCGGCCGCATCGATCGCATCCATCTGGTCCGGCAGACGCGGCATGCGCGCATGATCGGGGCCGATGGCGCTCCAATCGGGAGCGAAATGGAACTTCCCGTCGGAATGAGCGAAGCCGTTGACGAAGTGCATGGTCTCGAAACCGAGCGAGCAGTCATAGCCGCCATCGGCATGCACGCGCGCCGGGTCGGGAAGCCCGGAAGCCTTGAAGGTCGCCTCCATCATCTCCCAGGCGGTCATGCGGAAGCCGGGATGCTCGGCTCCCAGCCGGTTCGCAAGGGCGCAAATCACCTCGTGATTGGAGCGCGCCTCGCCCGGCGGCTCGATCACCTTGCGCGCGACCTGCAACACCGTATGGCCGCTGGCGAGGTAGAAATCGTCGTGCTCGAGGAACGTGGTCGCCGGCAGCACCACGTCGGCCATGGCCGCCGTCTCGGTCATGAACTGCTCGTGCACCGCAATGAAGAGATCGGGCCGGGCAAACCCCGCGCGCACCAGTCCATGGTCGGGACAGACCATCATCGGATTGGTGTTCTGGATGAAGATCGCGGTCACCGGCGGGCCCTCTCCCAAATCCCAGCGATCGCCGGTGAGGATCGGCCCCAGCCGCGACTGGTCGAGCCGGCGCACGCCCGGATCCATCCGATCGAGCCCCTGGATCAGGGTGCGGTCGATGCGGTAGAGCCCGGCATTGCTGTAGAGCGCCCCGCCGCCCGGATACCGCCAGGCGCCGGTCACCGCGGGAAGGCAGGAGGCCGCGTGCATGTTCGCCGCGCCGTTGCGGCTGCGCGTGAAGCCGTAGCCGAGCCGCAGGAAACTGCGCTTGGTCGAGCCGTAGAGATGCGCGAAGCGGACGATCTCCTCGCGATCGAGGCCGGTGATCCCGGCGGCCCATTCAGGCGTGCGCGTCGCAAGATGCCTCTCCAGCTCCGGCGAGGCGTCGGTATAGGCGGCCAGATAATCGCGATCCGCGAAACCGTCGCGGAAGAGCACATGCATCACCGCTGCGGCCAAGGCGCCGTCGGTGCCGGGCCGAAGCATCAGATGCAGATCGGCCTGCTCGGCGGTCCCGGTGCGATAGGGGTCGACCACGACCAGCTTCGCCCCGCGCTCCTTGCGAGCCCGGCCGATATGGGTCATGACGTTGACCTGGGTGTTGACGGGATTGCCGCCCCACATCACCACCAGGTCCGCTTCGGCGATCTCTCGGCCGTCCAGCCCGCGCTTGGCGCCGACGCCCGCGATCCATCCCGCATCGCCGAGCGCCACGCAGATGGTGGAGAGTTGGCGGGAATAGCCCATGACATGACGGAGCCGCTCGATGCCGTCGCGCTGCACCAGCCCCATGGTGCCGGCGTAGAAATAGGGAAAGACCGCCTCGGGGCCATGCCGGACGGCCGCATCCGCCATTCCCTCCGCCACCCGGTCGAGCGCCTCCTCCCAGCCGATCGGCCGGAAGGCGGCGCGCCCGACGCCCTTGTCGCCGACGCGCAGGAGCGGCTGCGTCAGCCGGTCGGGGTGATGCACGCGATCGGCGTAGCGCGCGACCTTGGCGCAGATCACGCCAGCCGTGTAGGCGTTGCGCCGGCTGCCGTGGACGCGGCCGATGCGCTCCGGCCCGAGCCGCTCGACCTCCAGCGCGCAGGTCGAGGGACAATCATGGGGGCAAGCGGACGGGACGGTGTCGCGCGGCACGGCCCTTGAACTCCAATGGCACGGCGATATCGTAACACGCCTCGCCGGCTGGGCCACCCGTTCGGAACGGTTGACCCGGGGGGCCCGCGACGACCAGAGTTCCGCGCCTGGGGCGGGCATGCGGATTTCCTGAGATATGGCGGATGTGGAGTGCGCGGTGGTCGGAGCGGGCGCGATCGGGCTGGCGATCGCCCGCGCGCTCGCCCTGGCCGGCCGCGAAGTGGTCGTCCTTGAAGCCGGGAGCATGGCCGGAGCCGAGACCAGCTCGCGCAGCAGCGAGGTGATCCATGGCGGTCTCTATTATCCGACCGGCAGCCTCAAGCATCGCCTATGCGTCGCCGGCCGGGAGGCGCTCTACCGTTTTTGCGCCGAGCGCGGCGTGCCGCACCGGCGGATCGGCAAGCTCATCGTCGCCGCATCGCAGGAACAGCGGCCCGCCCTGACCGCGCTCGCCGAAACCGCGCGCCGCAACGGCGTGCCGGTCGAGCCCCTGGACGCCCGCCAGGTGGCCGCGTTGGAGCCCGCCGTCCGCGCGGTCGCGGGCCTGTTATCGCCGGAAACGGGGATCATCGACAGCCACGCGCTGGTGCTTGCCCTTCAGGGCGAGGCGGAGGCGCATGGCGCAACGGTCGCGCTGCGCGCGCCGGTCTTGCGCGGCGAGACGATGGACGGTGAGTTCCGGCTGGAGATCGGCGGAGCCGAACCCGGCCGGCTGACCGCACGCCGTCTCGTCAACGCCGCCGGTCTCGGCGCGGAAGCGCTCTCGCGCGCCATCGGCGGAATCCCTCCCGCCTCCGTGCCGCGGGTCCATCTGGCGCGCGGAGTCTATTTCGCCTTGCGGGGCGCGGCGCCGTTCCATCGCCTCGTCTATCCGATGCACGACGCGGCCACGCTTGGCGTCCACCTGACCCTCGACCTGGCGGGGCGGGGGCGCTTCGGCCCGGACATCGAATGGATCGACCGCATCGATTACACCGTCGATCCCGGCCGCCAGCCCCTTTTCGAAGCCGCGATCCGCCGGTACTGGCCGGATCTCCCCGAGGATGCGCTGGAGCCGGCCTATGCCGGGATTCGCCCGAAGCTTCAGGGGCCGGGCGAGCCGCCGCGGGATTTTTGCATCCAAGGCCCCGGCGAGCACGGCGTTCCGGGCTTCGTCGCCCTCTACGGCATCGAATCGCCCGGCCTCACCTCATCGCTCGCGATCGGCGACATGGCGGTCCGTCTGATCGCGGGCGCGGATGCGCAACGCAGGTGATTCAATCTTTCGGAACACCGCGCTAGGACCTCGCCCGCAGCCGGCGGGTCGCCGCCCAGAGGACCGCGACCGTCGCAAGCTGGACCGAGGCGACCGCCGTCAGGACGGCGAGCAGCGGAACGGCGCCGATCCGCTCCAATAGCCAGGCGCCGATCGTGGGCGAGATCGCCTGCGCCAGCAGGGAGGGCATCGCCAGCCGGCCGATCAGGCCGGGATAGCCCGGGGCGCCGAACAGCGCCAGCGGCAGCGTCCCGCGCGCGATCGAGCGCATGCCCCCGCCCGCGCCGTAGAGCATGAAGCCGAGCGCGAGCCAGGGCGATCCCGCCCAGAGCAGCGCCACGCCCGCGGCGAACAGCAAAGAGGAGGCGGTCAAGGTCCAGATCGGGTGGTACAGCCTCCCCGTGAGCATCTCGACCGCGCGGGCCGCGACCTGCGAGGGCCCGACCAGCATCCCAAGGGCCACGGCGGCCGCGAGCGCGACCTCGCGCGCCTCGAGGATCGCGATCAGATGCACCGAGAGCACCGACCAGATGACGTCGCCGAGGGTGAAGGCGACCGCCATCAGAGCGATGAGCGTCACCCGGCGCGCGCCGGGCGGATCGACGGCCGCATCCGGCTTGTCGAAAGAATCCCGCGGCGGCGCGGTCGCATCGCGGCGCCGCTCTCGCGGAAGAATCGTGAGATAGGCCGGCAGCACCAGGGCGATCTGTATCGCCGCATAGACGACGCAGGCTCCGCGCCAACCGACCGTCGCAACGAGCCAGGCCGAGAGCGGCCAGCCGACCGTGCTGGCGAATCCTCCGAAGAGGGTGAGCGCCGTGATCGGGCGGCGGGCGCCCTCGCCATAGATTCGGCCGAGCGTGGCGAAGGCGGCGTCGTAAAGCCCGGCCCCCATGCCCGCTCCGATCGTGACCCAGGCGAGGAAATAGGCGGGCAAAGTCCAAGACAGCGCCAACGCCAAAAGCCCGGCGGATAGCATGAGAGCGCTCGTCGCCAGCACCGGACGCCCGCCTCGCGCCTCGATGGTCCGGCCGACCCTCGGCGCGATGAGGCCGGAGACGAGGAGCCCCAGCGACAGCCCCCCGACCACCCAGGCGAGCGGCCATCCGGTGCTGTCCGCCACCGGTCTGGCGATCACGGCGGGCAGGTAA
>DATIDB010000110.1:0-4928 GCA_035456545.1 Alphaproteobacteria bacterium
CCGGGGAACGCGCCTACAAGCTGAAGCGCGCCGTGCGCTTCTCCTATCTCGACTACTCCACGCCGGAGCTGCGCCGCCGGGCCTGCGAGCGCGAGGTGGCGCTGAACCGCCGAACCGCGCCCGAGCTGTATCTGGGGGTCCGGCCGGTGACGCGGAGCCCGGACGGCGTCCTGTCCCTCGCGGGCGACGGGGAGCCGGTCGATTGGGTGGTGGAGATGCGGCGCTTCGATGAGGCCGGGCTCTTCGACCGCATGGCGGAGGAGGGGCGTCTCACGCAGCGGCTGATGCGCGACCTGGCCGACCGCATCGCCGAGTTCCACGACGGCGCGGAGATCGACCGCTCCCATGGCGGTGGAACGGCCATCGCGGCGATCATCGAGGGGAACCGCCGCAACCTGCGCGCCGCGTCGGATGCGTTCGACGCCGCCGCGTTGGACCTGCTGCATGACCGATCCAGCCGGGAATTGGAGCGCATCGCGCCCCTGCTCGATCGCCGGCGCGAGGAGGGCCGGGTGCGGCTGTGCCATGGCGATCTGCATCTCAGGAACATCTGTCTGATCGACGGCCGGCCGACGCTGTTCGACTGCATCGAGTTCAGCGATGAGATCGCGCGGATCGACGTGCTGTACGATCTGGCCTTCCTGCTGATGGATCTGCGGCATCGCCGGCTCGGCGGTTTCGCGAGCCAGGTGCTGAATCGCTATCTGGATCGTCGCGACGAAGCGGGCGGGCTCGCCGCGTTGCCGCTGTTCCTGTCCCTGCGGGCGGCGATCCGCGCGCATACGGGAGCGGCGGCCGCCGCCCGGCAGACCGATCCCGCCCGCGCCGCCGAGATGCGCCGGGACAACGCCGGCTATCTGGAGCTGGCGCTCGATCTCTTCGAGCCGCGGGCGCCGGTCCTCATCGCCATCGGCGGGCTGAGCGGGACGGGCAAATCCACCTTGGCCTATGGACTTGCGCCCGATCTGGGCCGCGCGCCGGGCGCGCGGGTGCTGCGCAGCGATGTCCTGCGCAAAGGGCTGCACGGCGTTTCGCCCGAAACGCGACTTGGACCCGAGGCCTATGGGCCCGAGCGGTCGCGGGCGGTGTACCGCGCGCTGTGCGAGGAGGCGGGCGACGCGCTCGCCTGCGGCCAAGCCGTCATCGCCGACGCCGTCTTCCTGCGCGCGGAGGAGCGCGCGGCCATCGCCGAGGTCGCGCGCCTCGCCGGGGCGCCTTTCCTGGGGTTCTGGCTGGAGGCGTCGCCCGGGATTCTCGAGGAGCGGCTGGAACGCCGGCGAGGCGATGCCTCGGACGCCACCGTCGAGGTGCTGCGCAGCCAACAAGCGGTGACGACAGGGCCGATCGCGTGGCGGCGCCTTGACGCGACACCGCGCGAGCCGGCGCGGGTGCTCGAAAGGGCGCGTGCTGCATTGGTGGAGGCCCTGCCGTGAACGAAACCGCCAAGAGCCGCGATTGTTGGCGCAGAAAGCGCGTGAGGCGGAGCGCATGGATGAAGCAGGCGGCTGGGTCTTTGCGGTCATTCTTGGACCGGTTCTGCTGGGCGCGATCCTGGCCTATGCGATCGCGCGCAATCGCAAGGGGCGCGGGGCCAATATTCGCTCGCCCAGCTACGAGGAAGGCGAGCCCGGCGGCCGCGGCGTTCCATAGCGCCGCGCGGCGCGGTTCCCTGGCGGCATTAGCGCTTCTCGCCGTGTCGGGGCCGTGTCTTGCCGCAGAGACCGAGCTCGTTCCCGAATTCGGGCCAAACCCCGGCGCGCTCCTCATGTATCGCTACGTTCCCGACGACCTGCCGGCCGGCATGCCGCTGGTGGTGGCGCTGCATGGCTGCTCTCAGGACGCGCAGGGCTTCGACGACGAGAGCGGATGGGCCGATCTCGCCGGCGGCCGCAAATTCGCGCTGCTCCTGCCCGAGCAGCCGGCGAGCAACAATCCCGACCGGTGCTTCTCCTTCTTTTCCGAAGAGCACAACCGCCGCGGCTCGGGCGAAGCGGCCTCGATCGCGGCGATGATCGAGAAGATTCTCGCCGACGAGGAGCTTCACCTCGATCGGACGCGGGTCTTCATCACCGGCCTTTCGGCGGGGGGAGGCATGGCGGCGGCGATGCTTGCCTCTTATCCGGAGCTGTTCGCGGCAGGCGCCATCGTGGCCGGAGTGCCGTATGGCTGCGCCTCGACCTTCGGCAACCCCTGGCTCGCGATGCAACGCTGGTGGTTCCTCATGACCAATCCGTTCGGCGAAGCGGGATGGGCGGCGTGGCGCTGCGGGATCGCTCGGCACGGCTTCGCCAACCCGGGCGCCACCGAAGCCTCGCTCGAGGAATGGCGCCAGCGGGTGGCGGAAGCGGGCGGCGATCCGGCCGCGCCCGCGCCCAGGATCGCTTTGTGGCAGGGCGATGCGGACGAAACGGTGGACCCCGCCAATCTCGACGAGTTGGTGAAGCAATGGACGGCCGTCCACGGCATCGACGCCATGCCTGACGGCGAGACCGCGGAAGGCGGCATGCTCATCCGGAGCTATGCGGATTCGGCGGGCTCGGTGCGGGTCGAGAGCGTGGAGATCGGGGGTCTCGGCCACGCCTTGCCGGTCGATCCCGGCTCCGGGCCGGACGCTTGCGGCGTCGCCGGGCCCTATCTCGACGATCGGAACATTTGCGCCGCCCGTCGGATTGCGGAATTCTGGGGGCTTGCGTTTCGCTGAACGCATGCCAGGGAGGAGCCAAGGCGCCATGAAAACAATGATCGGCATCGCCGCAGCCTTCTTATTGGCGGCGGCCACGCCGGCGGTCGCCGATTGCGACGACAAGCCGAAAGCAGGGGTGAACTGGTCCGAATGCCCGAAGGGGCATCTCATCTTGCGCGGCATGAACCTGGCCGGGGCGAAGCTGGCCTCGGCCGATCTCAGCGCCACCGATTTCATGGACGCCGATCTCAGCAAGGCCGATCTGACCGGCGCGACGGTGGCCCGGGGCCGCTTCCGCAAGGCCAAGCTCGCCGGGGCGACGCTGGATAAGATCTACGCCTATCGCACCAATTTCCTGTCCGCGGACCTGAGCGGCGCGACGCTCGCCAAGGCGGAGCTCGACCGCGCGCTGATGGCCGAGAGCATTCTGACCGGCGCCGATCTGACCAAGGCCAGCCTCGCCCGGGCCGATCTGCGCGGGGCCGACATGCGCGATGCGAAGTTGGTGCAGGCCTATCTCGCCCGCACGAATTTCAGCGGTGCCGCCATGGCGGGCGCGGATTTCACCAAGGCCTATTTCCTATTGACGAGGATCGAGGGGACCGATCTGTCCGCCGCGGTCGGGCTGGAGCAGGAACAGATCGAGGAGAGCTGCGGCAACGCCGAGACCAAGCTGCCATCGGGCCTGACCGCTCCCGCGTCCTGGCCCTGTGCGCCCTTGGAGGAGGAAGCCGACTAGGAGAGAGGAGCGCCACCGCATGAACCTGCGTGCGAAGCTGTCGGAACGCGAAGCCCGGGGCGCGCCCGTGCGCGTGGGTCTGATCGGGGCGGGCAAATTCGGCACGATGTTCTTGGCGCAGGCGCAGCGCACGCCGGGCCTTCGCGTCGTCGCCATAGCCGATCTGGATCTCGCCCGCGCCCGCGCCGCCCTCGAGCGGGTGGAATGGTCGGCGCCGGCCCCGCAGCTCCTCGAGGACGCGGAGCGGCTCATCGCCGGACCGGCCGAGGTGGTGATCGACGCGACCGGCTCTCCGGCCGCCGGGATTCGGCACGCCTTGTCCGCCGCCGCGAACGGCAAGCACATCGTCATGGTCAATGTCGAGGCGGATGTCCTCGCGGGGCCGCTCCTGGCGCGCCGGGCCGCCGAGGCGGGCACCATCTATTCCATGGCGTATGGCGACCAACCCTCCCTGATCGCCGAGCAGGTCGATTGGGCGCGTGCGGCGGGGTTCGAGGTGGTCTGCGCGGGCAAGGGCACGAAATACCTGCCCGCCTATCACGCCTCGACGCCCGACACGGTGTGGAGCCATTACGGCTTCTCGGAGGAGCAGCTTGCGGCCGGAGACTTCAACGCGCGCATGTTCAACTCCTTCCTCGACGGCACCAAATCGGCGATCGAGATGGCCGCGGTCGCGAACGCGACCGGGCTGGAGCCGCGGCCCGAGGGGCTACTCTTCCCGCCGGTGGGGTGCGATGAGCTTGCCGCCGCGCTCGGCCCGTCCTCGAAGGGCACGGTCGAGGTGGTCTCCTCGCTCAACCGCGACGGATCGCCGGTCGACCGAGACTTGCGCTGGGGCGTCTATGTGGTCTTCAAGGCGCCGACCGACTACGCCCGTCGCTGCTTCGCCGAATACGGCCTCACGACCGATCCCAGCGGCTGGTACGCGGCGCTGTACCGGCCTTGCCATCTGATCGGGCTCGAGCTGGGCGTTTCGGTCGCGAGCGTCGCGCTGCGCGGAGAGCCGACGGGATGCGCGACCGATTTCCGCGGCGACGCCGTCGCGGTCGCCAAGCGCGACCTCGCCGCCGGCGAGACGCTCGACGGCGAGGGCGGCTTCACGGTCTGGGGCAGGCTCATGCCGGCCGCGGACTCATTGTCCGTGGGCGCCTTGCCGATCGGCTTGGCGCATGGGGTCGAGCTCCGGCGGGCGGTCGCCGCCGGCGCGGTGCTCCGCTGGGCCGACGTCGCCGCCGATGAAAGCTCCCAGGCGGTGCGCATCCGCCGTGAGATGGAGGCGCTTTTCGCTCCCAAGCAGGCGGCGCGGCGCTCCGGCTGACCGCAGGTCCGAAACCGACGCCGCTCGGCTTTCAAGCGCACGCCCTACCGTGATTATCCGGAATTGCCGCTGCGCGCGTGACCGCGTTCCAGAATGCGCGCGCCGGCTTGGAGCGCTGCGTCGATCAGGTCAGCTCAAATAACAGAAACCGGATGACGAGCGTGGCGCCGAGGATCAGGAAAACCAGC
>DATIDB010000111.1:0-2290 GCA_035456545.1 Alphaproteobacteria bacterium
CGGCGGGCCGCCGATCCGTCACGAGGTTTACGAGTTCCCGGGATCGGGCGTGGCGCTCGCCATGTACAATCTCGACGAATCGATTCGCGGCTTCGCGCGCGCTTGCTTCAATTATGGGCTTGATCTCGGCTGGCCGGTCTACCTCTCGACCAAGAACACGATTCTCAAGGCCTATGACGGCCGTTTCAAGGACATCTTCCAGGAGGTGTTCGACGCCGAGTTCAAGGACCGTTTCCAGAAGAAGAAGATCTCTTACGAGCACCGGCTGATCGACGACCTGGTCGCATCGGCGCTGAAATGGACCGGCGGCTTCGTGTGGGCCTGCAAGAACTATGACGGCGACGTACAGTCCGATCTGGTCGCGCAGGGCTTCGGCTCGCTTGGGCTCATGACCTCGGTCCTGATGACGCCCGACGGCCGCACGGTCGAGGCCGAGGCCGCGCACGGCACGGTGACGCGGCATTATCGCGAGCACCAGAAGGGAAAGGCGACCTCGACCAACCCGATCGCCTCGATCTTCGCCTGGACGCGGGGCCTCTCCTATCGCGGCAGGTTCGACGGCACGCCCGAGGTGCAGCGCTTCGCCGAGACCTTGGAGCGCGTCTGTATCGAGACCGTCGAGGCGGGCTTCATGACCAAGGATCTGGCCATGCTGATCGGCCCGGACCAGACCTGGCTCACCACGGAACAATTCCTCGACAAGCTCGACGCGAACCTGAAGAAGGCGATGGCGGAGGGGCGATGAAGCCGATCCTGGCAGCGCTTGCGATCCTGCTGGCGCTCGCAACCGGAACAGCAAAAGGTGCGGATTTGGAAAACACCCTGATCATGGAACTGCCCCACGGGCGCGTGACGATCGAGATGCGGCCCGACCTCGCCCCCAAGCATGTCGCGCGCATAAAGGAGCTGGTGCGGCAGGGCTTCTACGACGGCACGCCCTTTCACCGGGTGATCGAGGGATTCATGGCCCAGGGCGGCGACCCGACCGGCACCGGGACCGGCGGCTCCGGCAAGAAGCTGCCGGCCGAGTTCTCCAAGGAGAAGCATGTGCGCGGCACGGTCTCCATGGCCCGAGCCCAGGACCCGAACAGCGCCGACAGCCAGTTCTTCATCGTCTTCCAGGACGCCCCGTGGCTGGACAGCCAATACACGGTCTGGGGCAAGGTGACCGACGGCATGGAGGCGGTCGACAAGATCAAGCGCGGCGCCGGCCAGAGCGGGACGGTCAAGAACCCCGACAAGATCGTGTCGATGAAGCTGGCGGCGGATCAGTAGCTCCGGCCCGGAGCTGTTCCCGAGCGGGGCGCCGCAACTCCCGCGCACCCGGGACAACAAGAGCCGCTGGCCCTTTCTTCCCGCCTAGGTCCGCTCCTGAGCGCGTCGGCTCGCAACGGTGCTATTCTGGGGTTGCAAGGACCGACGGAGGCCGCGAGATGGGCATGGTGGTCAACAGCGCCAGCTATGAGCATGGGCGGCGCCTCCGCGACATCGACATCGACGCGCTGCAATCGGCCGAGACCGCGCCCGGGCGATTCGTCTGGATCGGGCTGCACGAGCCTGACGACGAAATCATGCGCAAGGTCCAGAGGGCGTTCCGGCTGCACGACCTGGCGATCGAGGACGCGCTCCACGCCCATCAGCGCCCGAAACTCGAAGTCTATGGCGAGGGCATCTTCCTCGTCGTCCACACCGCGCAGCTCGAGGGCGCGCATGTCGTCTTCGGCGAGACCCATATCTTCGCCGGCCGCGGCTATGTGGTGACGGTGCGCCACGGCCCCTCGCTCACCTACAGCGAGGTGCGCATGCGGTGCGAGGCGCTGCCGGAGGAGCTTCGCCGGGGCGAGGGGTTCGTCATCTACGCGCTGCTCGACTTCATCGTCGACCACTACATGCCGGTCCTCGATGCTATGGAAGGCACGGTCGAGGAGATCGAGCGTAAACTGTTCGTAGGTCCCCTCGATTCATCGGCGGTGCAGCAGATCTTCGACACGCGCCGCGAGCTGATGGACCTGCATCGCCGCGTGGCGCCGCTGGTCGAGATCTGCAGCCGCATCACGCGGGCCGACGTGCCGGGGATCGAGGCGGGCACCCATCCCTATTTCCGCGATGTCGCCGACCACGCCATCCGCATCAAGGATGGCATCGAATCCTTGCGCGACACGCTGGCTTCGGCGGTCGAGGTGAACCTGCTCCTGGCGTCCTTCCGCCAGAACGAGGTGATGAAGAAGCTGGCCGGCTGGGCCGCGATCCTGGCGGTCCCGACCGCGGTGGCCGGCATCTACGGCATGAA
>DATIDB010000112.1:0-4072 GCA_035456545.1 Alphaproteobacteria bacterium
GGGGGAGGCGGTGACGATCCGCGCCGCAAGCCTGGAGTCCGACCGCGCCAGCTCGTTGAGGAGGAGTCCGAAGCCCTGCTGCGTCGACATCGCCGGCTGCCAGGGCGCCTCGATCGCGGCGTCCACGGAGATGGGTTCGGATTTGAGGCGGCGCGGGCCGGCTGCGTTGAACGGCGTTTCGGCAAGGAACCGCTCGAGCGCCGCTTGCGGAACCTCGAGGCCCTCGAAGCGGTCCCATTCATGATCGGGGCGCACCTTCATGCCCGTGCGGAATTCCTCCATCTGGGCCGGCGTCATGAGGCCGGAGTGATTGTCCTTGTGACCCTGGAGCGGCAGGCCGTAGCCCTTGATCGTGTAGGCGATGAACACCACCGGCTGGTCGTGGTCGATGCGCTCGAAGGCGGCGAGCAGGTTCGGCAGGTCGTGGCCGCCGAGATTGGTCATGAGCCGCGCCAGCTCGGCATCCGATCGCCGTGCGAGCAGGGCGGAGACGGGGCCCTGGTCGCCCAACTCGTCGGTCAGCCGCCGCCGCCACGCCGCTCCGCCCTGGAAGGTGAGGGCCGAGTAAAGCTGGTTTGGGCAACGGTCGATCCACTCTTTCAGGCGCTCTCCGCCCGGCTCGCGGAAAGCGGCCTCCAGAAGCGATCCGTATTTCAGCGTCACCACCTGCCAGCCGAAGGCCTGGAACAGCGCCTCGAACCGGGCGTAGAGCCCCTCGCGGATCACGGCATCCAGGCTCTGCCGGTTGTAATCGACGATCCACCAGGTGTTGCGAAGGCCCTGCTTCCATCCTTCCAGCAGCGCCTCGAAGATGTTGCCTTCATCCATCTCGGCGTCGCCGACGAGCGCGATCATCCGGCCGTCGGGACGGTCCTTCGCCCAGCCATGCGCCTTGACATAGTCCTGCACCATGCTGGCGAAGAGCGTCTGCGCCACGCCGAGCCCGACCGAGCCGGTGGAAAAGTCGACGTCGTCGGCGTCCTTGGTGCGAGAGGGATAGGACTGGGCGCCCTTGTAGCCGCGGAAATTCTCGAGCCGTTCCCGGCTCTGGTTGCCGAGGAGGTATTGGATGGCGTGGAAGACGGGGCTCGCATGCGGCTTGACGGCGACGCGGTCCTCGGGCCGCAGCACCGCGAAATAGAGCGCGGTCATGATGGTCACGAGCGAACTGGAGGATGCCTGGTGGCCGCCGACCTTCAGCCCGTCGGCGCTCTCGCGCAGGTGATTGGCGTTGTGGATGGTCCAGGCGGACAGCCACAACGCCTTTTTCTCCAACGCCGAAAGCAGGGGGATGCGGGTGTCCGGCATTAGGGGGTTCCTGGCTGGCTCCGGGCCGACAGCCTAGCATCAAGGCGCGGGAGAATGCCCGGAAAGACGGGGGGAGGTCAGGGGGAGGGCCGCTTGCTTATCCAGAGTCCCTCGAAGAACTGGCGCGCATTGGCCCCGAGCGTGCCGGTCCTATAGCCGCCCTCCTGGACCACGAGGATCGGCGGGAGCAGGGCTCCGACCGCCTCGCCGATGCGGCGGAAATCCAGCGGCCGGTTGTGCCACGAGCCGGTCGGATCGCCGGCCGCGGTGTCGTAGCCCATGGACAGCACGACGAATGCGGCCGAGAAGCTCCGAACGCGGTGCAAGGCGGTCGAGAGGGCCTTGCGGAAGGCTTCGGGTGGCGTCTCCTCGGGCAGCGGGATATTGAGGTTGAACCCCTTGCCGGGGCCTTCGCCCTCCTCGTCGCGGAAGCCGGAGAAATAGGGGAAGGCGAAGCTCGGATGGCCGTGGATCGACACGGTCAGGACGTCCGATCGGCGCCAGAAGATCTCCTGTGTGCCGTTGCCGTGGTGATAGTCGATGTCGAGGACTGCGACCCGGCCATAGCGGCTGAGATAGTGCGCGGCAATGGCGGCGTTGTTGAGATAGCAGAATCCGCCGAACGCCCGTCTCTCGGCGTGATGTCCGGGCGGGCGCACCAGAGCATAGGCCAGGCGCGCGCCCTCGAGCACCTGCTCGGCCGCGGTCAAGGCGCAATCGACCGCGCGCCGTGCCGCCAGCCAGGCATTGGCGTTCAAGGGCGTGAAGGTATCGATGCAGTAATAGCCGGCGCGCAGCGGCACGGATTTAGGGCGCCGCTTGTTGTTCCGGATGGGGAAGACGTAGGGGTAGATCGACTTCTCGCTTGGCACCAGCGCGCAGGCCACCTTCAGGAACTTGACGAAATCGCCGTCATGCACGGCGCGGATATGATCCTCGGAAAAGGCGCGCGGCTGCATCCGGGCGAACGGGGCCGCGCCTTCGAGCTCCCTCAGGATCGATGAGATGCGCACGGGCGCCTCGACATAGCCGCGATCGCGCACATGGTGGATCTCGTGCTTGTCGTTGATGACGAGGGGGATGCGGCCGCCCTGGGTGCGATCGATGCGTCCCGGGGGCTCCGGCCCGGCGAGACGGCGGCTGAAGGAACGCAGCCGCACCGGATCGTCGCGGAACGAAAGCACGACCCGTTCGATGTAGCCGGGCGGGGCCTGATGGCCGTATTTGTGCTCGAGGACCGTTCGCATGATCGCGTGGGTCTGAGCGCGTCCCGGCGCGTCCGTGCGGCCGAGGCCGTCGAAGACGAGATAGGGCCAATTGTCGAGCCCCTCGGCCCAGGGCTTCTCATAGTCGGTGCCGACGACCGGCCGCGCGCCGAACCCTTCGTAAAAGCGCAGCCGGTCCGCGTTCTGCCGTCGCTTGTCCGGATCGCGGCAGAGCGCGGGATCGTCGGGCAGGCTCTCGAGGAAGATGCCGAGCGCCCCGACATCGAGGGCGAATTCACGCAGACGCTGATACAAGGCGCCCCCGATCCCCCGTCCGCGCCGACCCGGCTGGCTCGCCAGATAGTCGAGGAACACGAGGCTCAGCTCCGGCGCGTGCAGCACGAGGGCGGCGCCCTGCACCTGGTCGTCCGCCTTCTCGGCGACGAAGAGGATCGGTTGAATCCGCTCGCCCGCACCGCTGCGGAGCCTCTCGCCGAGATCGAACTCTCCCGGACGCGCGGCGGGGAACTGCTGCCGCAGGATGGCTTCCGCCTGTGCGATCGCGGCGGCGTTCGCCGGGGTCCAGTCGTCGGCGATGCGGCGGATGCGGAACATGGGGGAGGGCGGGCGGAACGGTGCTGTTGTCGCTCTCGTGACGAGAGACTAGGGCATATCTCCCCCCGGTGGGCCCCAAGAATTGCGGATGGCGGCCGAAGCCGGCCGGTCCGGCCCTGGCGATGGCTTTCCGGCTGACCTAATCTTCCAGCGCCGTCCCGGCTTTCCAAGGAGGCCCGTCGATGAGCCAATCCATCCTGGTCGAGCGCGCGGGTTCCGTCGCGACCGTGACGCTGAACCGGCCCGAGCGGCTGAACGCGCTCGACCTGGCGAGCTGGCGGCGCCTCATGGCGGTGGCGAAGGAGTTGGACGGCGATCTCTCCTTGCGTTGTGTGGTCCTGCGGGGAGCGGGCGACAAGGCCTTCGCCGCGGGCGCGGACATCTCCGCCTTCCAGCGCGAGCGCGCCGACATGGCCCAGGCGCGCATCTACGGGGAGGCGCTGCATGGGGCCATGGTCGCCATCGCCGGCTGCCGGCATCCGACAATCGCGCAGATCAAGGGGGTGTGCGTCGGCGGCGGGCTGGAGCTCGCCTCGAGCTGCGATTTGCGCATTTGCGGAGAGTCGAGCCGGTTCGGCGTGCCGGTCAAGCAGCTCGGCCTGACGATGTCCTATGGCGAGTTGAAGGCGTTGGTCGAGCTCGTCGGCCCGGCCGGCGCGCGCGAAATCCTGCTGGAAGGCGCGATCTTCGGCGCCGAGCGCGCGCTTCGGCTCGGCCTCGTCAACCGGGTCGTGCCGGACGCGGAGGTCGAAACCGAAGTTGCCGCGACGGTTGCGCGGATCGCCGAAGGCGCGCCGCTGGTGGCGCGCTGGCACAAGAAGTTCATCGCCCGGCTGACCGATCCGAGGCCGCTGACGGAGGAGGAGTTCGAGGAGGGCTTCGCCTCGATCGCCACGGAGGATTACCGGACCGGCGTGGAGGCGTTCCTCGCCAAGCGGAAGCCG
>DATIDB010000113.1:0-11000 GCA_035456545.1 Alphaproteobacteria bacterium
GTCGATGAATCGGTGGTCATGGGCATTCGACATGAAATTGGAGAGCTTGGAGAGCTCCAGAGGTTCGATGAAGCCGAGCTTCACATAGTCGCTGATCGTGTAGTTGGTTGGCACGATGACATCCCAGCCGGTGCCGCCGGCCTGCATCTTGGCGATCATCTCCTCGTTCGAGCCGAACACGGCCACGTCGATCTTGACGCCCGTATCCGCAGTGAACTTCTCGTAATTGGCCGGATCATAATAGTTCGGCCAGGTCGCCACGGAGAGGCGATCGCCCAATTCTCCCGCGGCATAGGCTCGCTTGGGGGCCGCGAGCCACGGCATCGCCTGGGCCAGGGTCGCTGTCGCAAGCCCGAGGCCCGATGCGCCGAGGAAATGCCGGCGGCTGATCGAGCCCCGCTTGTACCGCCACAGCAGGTGCATGAATTGCTTTTTGTCGATGGTGTCCATTGCCTTGACGTCCTCCCTTTGTCTTTACGCGGGCGGTTCTTCAGGTGTCGGCGAGCGCCAGCCCCGCTTGCTGGCGCCATCCGATGACGACGGCATCCCCGGGCGCCAGGCCCGTGGCGACCGCCGCGGATGTCTTTGACGCGCGCACCAGCACCTCGCCCAGCGCCTCGCTGGCGACGCTGAACTCGGTCTGATCGCCAAGATAGATGCGATTGAGGATGCGGCCCGCGACCCTGATGTCGCAGTCGGCGGCGCCCGCGGCCGCCGCCGGCCACAGCCCGATCACCTCGGGCCGGACCGCGATCACGGCCAGCTCGGCGCCGTTCAGGCCGGCGGCGGTGGCGGGATAGGGCGCGGCGATTTCGATTCCGCTCTCCGTGACGATACGCGCTCCCTCGCGTCCGGCTTCGATCAGCCGGCCGGGGAAGAAATTGGTCTGACCGATGAAATCGGCGACGTAACGGTTGACCGGCGCGTCGTAAAGCTCGCGCGGGCTGCCGGTCTGGACGACGCGGCCCTCGCGCATGATGCTGATGGTGTCGCTCATCGAAAGCGCCTCCTCCTGGTCGTGCGTGACCAGGACGAAGGTGATCCCGACCTCACGCTGCAAGGTCTGCAGCTCCATCTGCATCTCCCGCCGGAGCTTGCGATCGAGCGCGGCCAAGGGTTCGTCCAGCAATAGCACGGTCGGATGGTTGATGAGCGCGCGCGCAAGCGCCACGCGCTGCTGCTGCCCGCCGGACAGCTCCCAGGTCCGTCGACGGCCGAACCGGGGCAGGCGCACCAGATCGAGGGTCTCCTCGACCCGACGGGCGATCTCCGTCCTGGAGGGGCGCGGCGCGCGCTGGCGCAGGCCGTAGCCGACATTCTCCGCCACATCGAGATGGGGGAAGAGCGCGTAGTGCTGGAAGACCATGTTCACGGGCCGCCGGAACGGCGGGACCCCGACCATGGATCTACCGCCGATCAGCACATCGCCCGAGCTGGGCTGCTCGAAGCCGGCGATCAGCCTGAGCGAGGTGGTCTTGCCGCAGCCGGACGGTCCCAGGAGCGAATGGAACGCCCCGCGCCGAACCGAAAGGTCGACGCGATCCACCGCCACCACCTCGCCGTAGCGTTTGGTCACCTGCCGGAATTCGATATCCGGGGCCGCCGCGCTCGTCTCCGGCGTCATCGCCCTGCCTGTACCGCCTGCCCTGAACGCACGACCGAGGTGCATGGCGCGATCCGCCGCTTTTGCAGCGGCTTAGAGCGCCTCGGCTATCCTAATTCTGAAACCGGTGGAAAGTGCAAGGGAGAGCTTGGACGGCGGTCCCTGGCGGCTCAATGTCGCGCTCGGGAGATGCCGGATGCGGAGCCGAGCGCCCAAATCTCGCTGGAAACCCAGTCCAATGCCTGCGCCAAGCGCTCATCCCCCACTCCCGCCGAGAAAATCCGGTTCAGCGCCTCGAGCGCGTGAGCGAATTGGGAGGCTTCCTCCGACTTGCCATGCGCCCTCAAGAGCTGGAGACAGGCCGTGCCGTACACGACCGAAAAGGCCGCCAGGCGCGCCTCCCGGTCGCGCAGCCTGCGCTGCACCTGCTCCTCCGCTTCCGCAATTTCGATCAATCCGGCGCGCGGCCGGCCGCTGACATCGCTCACTTCGCGCTGATCCCCTCGTCTTCGCCGTCCAGGCACGGCTTCGCCCGGCGGCTCCCCTGATTTGCATTCATTTTGGCACAAACAGCGCCTGCGCAACAAGTGGTAGGGTTCCGCAACACTTTCGGAACCAGATGTGTTACCAGGCCCGATGTCGCGATCCTGGATCGGCATAATCGTCGCCGTCGCCGTCCTGGTCCTCGCGGCAGCGTTGCTGGCGAGAGCGCTCGGCCGCTACGACCTTGAGGAGGTCGGCGCTGCGCTGGTCCGGCTGCCCTGGCGCCAATTGATCGCCGCCGCCCTCTTCACGCTGGCCAGTTACGCTCTGCTGACCGCCGTCGATTTCATGGCGATCCGCTATGCCGGGCGGCGGCTCTCCTACCCGAAGGTCGCCCTCGCCTCCTTCATCGCCCTGTCCATCGGGCACTCCCTGGGCTTTGCCGCCCTGAGCAGCGGAGCGGTGCGGTTTCGGTTCTATCGCCGTTGGGGCTTGTCGGTGGGCGAGATCGCCCGTGTCCTCGTGTTCTGCGGCCTGACCGTTCTATTGGGGTACAGCACGGTCGGCGGCGTTGCGCTCGCGGCGAGCGCCGACTGGCTGCCGAAGTTGACTCAGGTTCCACACGGCGCGCTCCTACCCATAGGGGTGCTCGCGCTGTCGGTGCCCGTCCTCTATTTCGGCGCCGTGTGGTTTGCCCGGCCGGTCAGGCTCGGCCGCTTCCATATCGCTCCACCCGCTCTCGCGCTCTCGCTGGGGCAGTTCCTCGCCGGCGGGCTGGACGTCCTCCTCGTTTCCGGCGTCCTGCATCAGTCGCTGGGCGGCGCGGAAGCCATCCCCTATGGGACCGTGTTGACCGTCTATGTCGCCGCCGCGGTGGCCGGGATGCTGGCCCATGTGCCGGGCGGGCTCGGCGTGGTGGAGGCGGTGATGTTGGCCGCCCTGCCCGGCCCGCAGACACTTGCGGGGCTGGTCGCGTTCCGCGCGATCTATTACCTCATTCCGCTCGGCCTCGGAGGCGTCGCGCTGGGCGCCTTCGAACTCGCCATCCGAAGCCGAGCCCGGACGCCGCGCTAGAAAAGGCGCTCCGGCACCTCGACGACGTCGCCCGGAAGCACCGGCGTGTCGGGCGACGCGCGGTATCTGCGTCGCTGCGGATCGTTGGCCCGCGTGATGATGACCCGGTCCTGCTTCGCCCGATAGGTATAGCCCCCGGCCACGGCCACAGCGGTCAGCACGCTCATGCCGTTCACATAGGGATAGCTGCCGGGCTGGTTGACTTCGCCGATGATGTAGAACGGGCGGTAGTTCAGAACCTCGATGTTCACGCGCGGATTGGCCAGGTAGCCCTGAGCAAGCCGGTCTGCGACGGATTGCTCCGCTTGGCGAAGCTGCTGGCCGCCGATCCTGATGTCGCCGACAAGGGGCAGGGAAACCTTGCCGGTGGCGTCGATCTCGAACTCCCCGGACAGGTCCGGCTCGCCGAAAACCGTCACCCGAACGCGATCGCCGGTCCCGAGCACGTAGCCGAGCGGTTCGCCCTCGGGCGAGGTGGCCCCCACCTCGTTCACCGGCGGCAGATTCTCGCCGTCGCCCCCACAGGCCGACATCGTCAGCAAGCCCGCCAGAAGGGCTCCCATAATCAGTCGCGTGACCATCCTTCGCTCCCCTTGCCAGTGGCGGATCTGAGCCGCCCGCCCGGCATGCCCGACCGCCGGCCCTGGGCGCCGCCGCCCGCCGCCTGCTAATACACGCCGACCCGCGCCGCCGTTGCAGCCCGTCCGTTCGGGGCGGGCGACACCCTCAATAATGGCTCCGCCGCTCCCTCCTTCGGTCAGCGGGCGCCGATGGCCGTGCTCAGCGGAGCCTGCGAGATGAGCCGGAGCTCATCGTCCATCCGGCCAAGCCGGACCAGCATTTTCAAGTGATCGGCCCGGCCGAAGCGCGCGCCCGCCACATCACCCTGGCGAAGGCTCAAGCGGCGCAGGGTCTCGTACACCTCGACGGCGCCGCGGCGAGCGGTCCATCGCGGCCGATACCCCTTAAGAACGCGGGCGATCTTGCCGAAATGAGCGAGCGCGTGATCTTGCTGCGGCAAGGCTTCCGCGCGTTCGGCGATGACCGCGCCAGGCACGATCTCCCCGACGAACCGCGCCAATTCCTCCACGGCGTAGGTCTCTCCGGGAACGCCGACATTGAAGGCCTGGAGATGCACCCGCTCCTGCGGCGCCATCAGGGCGGCGTGGAAGGCGCGCGCGAGATCCTCGACATGCACCAGGTCGTACCGACGAGCGCCCTCGTCGAGTTCGATCTGCATTCGGCCGGAGATCGCCGCATCCGCCACCAGCCTGTTCAACACCGGCTCGAACCGCATCATCGGCGAGACGCCATAGGCTTCCGCGGCGCGCAGGAAAACCGGGCAGAACGCATCGGAACCAAGTCGCCGCAACTCCGTCTCCGCAAGAGCTTTGGAGACCGCGTAGGCGCTTTCCGGCGTCAGCGGAGCGCCCTCGCTTCGGCGCGCCCTCCCGCTTCCGTAGACGCAGGTGTCCGATGCGAAAAGAAAGCGGCGCACTCCGCATTGGCGCGCAATCTGCGCCAAGCGCAAGGTCGCTTCGAAATTCACCTCGAAGGTTATCGCCGGATGAACGTGGCCAAGAGTCTCGCCGGAAAGCCCTGCCAGGTGGATGACCGCATCGAACCCGCCGAGATCCGCCGCTTCGACGTCGCGAAGGTCTTTCTCGATGGCCGGAATGACCTCCACCGGAGCGATGGCGCAGTCGCGGAAGAGGCCGTTATCGAGCCCGACCACCTCGATTTCCGCGGCGCGCAGCATAGGGGCGAGGCGAGCGCCGAGGAAGCCCAGATGGCCGGTGAGAAGAACGCGCAAGACTGAACAGCTTCGGAATTTGTGAGACGGAAGGCCCGGGCGGGTCCTGAACCGTCCCGGCCCCGCAAGATCGCCCTGCACAAGTACGGCGCGGCCCCGAACCGACCCGGGCTCCTCCCGACCGGCTCCGAAACGCAGGCTGCGGCGAGGACGTTGCGGCCGCCATCCTTTCGCACCGCCTCGGGCGCGGCGGTGGCACCGCGCATCTTCCAAGGGCTAAGCTGCCGCCTTGCCGATGACCCACAATGCCTACGCCCTATTCCGAGACCGCTTCCCCGCCGACCGGCGCGGTATCGCCCTGACCGACGAGCGGGGGCGCGACATCTCCTATGGCGAGCTGGAAACCTCCGTCGCGCGCATGGCGGGGGCGCTGGAGGAGGCCGGGCTGCGGCCGGGCGACCGGCTCTCCGTGCAGGTCGAGAAATCGCCGGAGCTGCTGGTCCTCTATCTCGCCTGCCTGGCGGGCGGGTATGTCTTCCACCCGATCAACGCCGCCTATCGGGAAGGCGAGCTGCAGCATCTCTTTTCCGACGCCGAGCCGGGGCTGGCGGTGGTTCGCCCCGAAATGATCAAGCCGCTCGAGCCCCTGCTCCGCGCGGCGGGCGTCGGCCGCGCGATGACCCTGGGGCAGTCGGGCGACGGCACGCTCATGGAAGCGGCCGCCGCCGCCCGGCCGGTCGATCGGATCCGCCCCTGCAACGCGGATGACCTCGCCGCCCTCATTTATTCCTCCGGCACCACGGGAAAGCCGAAGGGCGCGATGCTGACCCACGGCAACATCGCAAGCAACGGCGAGGCGCTGGTGCAGGCCTGGGGCTTCAGCGCGAAGGACCGGCTCCTGCACGCGCTGCCGCTGTTCCACGCGCACGGCCTGTTCGTCGCCGTCTCCTGCGCCCTGCTTTCGGGGGCGTGGATGCGGTTCCTGCCGCGGTTCGACCCGGCCACGGTGCTGCGCTTCCTCCCGGAAGCCACCGTCTTCATGGGGGTGCCGACCTACTACACGCGGCTGTTGGGCCATCCGGGATTTGGAGCGGAAGCCTGCCGATCGATTCGCCTATTCGTGTCCGGCTCCGCCCCGCTGCTCCCCGAGACGTTCAACCGCTTCCGCGCCGTCACCGGGCATACGATCCTGGAGCGCTACGGGATGAGCGAGACCTTGATGAACAGCTCCAACCCGCTCGCCGGCGAGCGGATCGCGGGCTCGGTCGGGCCGCCGCTTCCCGGCATCGCGATGCGGATCGCCGATGGCGAGGGGCGCCCGCTCGGCGCGGATGAAATCGGCGAAATCCAGGTGCGGGGACCCAATGTCTGCCGCGGCTACTGGCGCAACCCCGAGAAGACGGCGGACTCCTTCACCGCCGACGGCTGGTTCCGGACGGGCGATCTCGGGCGTCGGGACGACCGCGGCTATTACCACATCGTCGGCCGCGCCAAGGACCTCATCATCGCCGGCGGACTCAACGTCTATCCGAAGGAGGTCGAGGAGTGCATCGACACCCTGGAGGGCGTCGCAGAGTCCGCGGTGGTCGGCATTCCCGATGCGGATTTCGGCGAGGTGGCCGCGGCCGCGGTGGTGCGCGCCGATCCCGCCGCAAGCGCGCCGGACGAGGCTGCGGTGATCGGCCACGTGAAGGCCCGGCTCGCCAATTTCAAGGCGCCCAAGCGCGTGCGCTTCCTTGCCGAGCTACCGCGCAATCAGATGGGCAAGGTCGAGAAAGCCGTGCTGCGCCGGTGGCTGGCCGGAGAAGGCTAAGGCCCTGAACGCCTTCCCCATCCGGCGAGGATCAGGCGCGCCGGCGTATCAGGCGATAGATGACGAGGATGATGATCGCGCCGACCACCGCCCCGATGAAGCCGGCCGCCTCGCCCTGCTCGTACCAGCCCACCGCCTGTCCCAGCCAGGTGGCAAGGAAGGCGCCGGCGATGCCGAGCAGGGTGGTGATGATGAATCCACCCGGATCGCGGCCCGGCATCAGAAGCTTGGCGACGATGCCCGCCAGAAGTCCGATAATGATGGTCCCGATGATCCACATGAATGCAGCGCCCATGATTTGTGTAAAACCGAACAGCAACGGCGGGCGAAGCGAGCGGTTCGCTCGCTTTCCCCGAACAGCCTACCCAGAACGGAGATGTTAGGGGGGCGGCTCCTCGGGGCCGCGCCCGCGCCGGCGGGCGAGGCGCAACAGCACCGAGACCAGCCAGAGCGGGACCACCACCAGCGCGCCGATCGCGGCATAGGGAAGCGTCCAGTCCAGAATCCAGCGCATCCAGTCGACCACGGCGCCGAAGGCGTCGGCCAGGTGCTCGAAGAACCCAGCCAGAGACAGGTCGAGCACGGAAATGATCCAGCCCACCACCACGGAGAGGACGAACAGCTTGACGATTGTCGCTAGGATCCGCGGCGGTGCATCCATCAGGCGTCCCTCCCGTTGACTAGCGCGGGAACGCGCCTCGGAAGAGGCGGGCTCCGGCACAGCCATCGGTAGCTGCGGCCGATCATTCTCTGGGAACTGGCTGGACATGGAGTTCGATCCGGTTCTGCTGTCGCGGCTTCAATTCGCGTTCACCATCTCATTCCATATCCTGTTTCCGGCCTTCACCATAGGGCTGGCCTCCTGGATCGCGGTGCTGGAGGTTCTGTGGATCTCCACGGGGCGCGCGCTCTATCTCAGCCTCTCGGAGTTCTGGACGCGCATCTTCGCCGTCTCCTTCGCCATGGGCGTGGTCTCGGGCATCGTCATGTCCTACCAGTTCGGCACGAACTGGAGCGGCTTCTCCATAGCCGGAGGGAACGTGGTCGGCCCCTTGATCAATTACGAGGTGGTCACCGCTTTTTTCCTGGAGGCGACTTTTCTCGGCATCCTCCTGTTCGGGCGACGCCGCGTGCCGCCGCGCATGCACGTGCTCTCGGCCATCCTGGTCGCGGTCGGCACCCTCGCCTCGGCCTTCTGGATCCTCTCGGCGAATAGCTGGATGCAGACGCCGGCCGGCTACTCGGTCGGCGACGACGGCCGGTTCGTGCCCGCCGATTGGTGGGCGGTGGTGTTCAATCCCTCTTTCCCGTACCGCTTCGCGCATATGGTGGTGGCCTGCTACATCACGACCGCCTTCGTGGTGGCGGGCGTGAGCGCCTGGCATCTGCTCAAGGACCGCTTCGTGCCGCAGGCGCGGCTGTCGCTCTCGATGGCGCTGTGGCTCGCCACGGTGCTGGTCCCGCTGCAGGTGATCATCGGCGATCTGCACGGTCTCAACACGCTGGAGCACCAGCCGGTGAAGGTCGCCGCCATGGAGGGGCATTGGGAGACCGTCCGGGGCGCGCCGGCCATCGTCTTCGCCCTGCCCGATCGGGCCGCCGAGGCGAACCGCTACGAGCTGGCCATCCCGCGCCTCGGCAGCCTCATTCTCACGCACGATCTCGACGGCGAGGTTCGCGGCCTCAAGGAGTGGGCGCGCGACGAACGCCCGAACGTCCCGATCGTCTTCTGGGCGTTCCGGATCATGGTGTTCCTCGGCTTCGCGATGCTCTGCCTCGTGCTGGCGAGCCTCGCCTTACGCTGGCGCGGCCGGCTCTATGACAGCGATTGGTTCCTGAGGATCGCCGCCGCATCGGCGCCGATCGGCTTCGTCGCGATCCTCGCAGGCTGGACCGTGACGGAAGTCGGACGCCAGCCCTGGATCGTCTACGGTCTGGTGCGCACGGTCGATGCCGTCTCTCCGAACCTGACCGGCGGCACGGTCGCCTTCTCGCTGGCCGTCTTCATCGTCGCCTACGCCATCATCTTCGGCGCGGGGCTCTATTACATCCTCAGGCTGATCCGCACCGGACCGGAGCCGGTTGCGGAAATCGGCACGCCCAAGCGGCCGCTCTCGGCGGCGGAGGCGCGAGGATGAGCCCCGAGCTGACGCTGATCTGGGCCGGCATCCTCGGCTTCGCCGTCTTCATGTATGTGCTGATGGACGGCTTCGATCTCGGCATCGGCATCCTCTTCCCGTTTGCGCCGGGCGAAGCCGAGCGCGACCAGATGATGGATTCGGTGGCCCCGGTCTGGGACGGAAACGAGACCTGGCTCGTGCTCGGCGGCGCGGGCCTGCTTGCGGCGTTCCCGCTGGCCTATGGAATCCTGCTGCCGGCGCTCTACCTGCCGCTGCTCCTGATGCTGATCGCGCTGGTCTTCCGCGGCGTCGCCTTCGAGTTCCGCTACAAGGCGCGGACGAGCCGCTGGATCTGGAACCATGCCTTCTTCCTGGGCTCCGTCTTCGCGACATTTGCGCAAGGGCTGGTGCTCGGCGCCTTCGTGCATGGGTTCGAGGTGGAGGGAACGCGCTACACCGGCGGCGTCTTCGACTGGCTTTCGCCCTTCAGCCTGTTCTGCGGACTGGCGCTCATCGCCGGATATGGCCTGCTGGGCGCGTGCTGGCTGATCCTGAAGACGGAAGGGCCGGTGCAGGATTGGGCGTATCGCAGCGCCGGCATCCTCCTCCTGATCGTCGTCGCGGCCGTCGGCGCGGTGAGCCTGTGGACGCCGTTCCTGAACCCGGTGATCAAGGAGCGGTGGTTCTCCTGGCCGAACCTCGCCTTTCTCTCGCCTGTGCCGCTCGTCACCGCGGCGCTGACGCTCGCGCTGTGGCGCGCGATCCGCAAGCGCAACGAGCGCCAGCCCTTCCTGATGGCGATGGGGCTGTTCTTCCTCGCCTATGCGGGGCTCGCGATCAGCCTTTGGCCCAACGCGGTCCCGCCGGACATCACCCTTTGGGAGGCGGCCTCGCCGCCCGAGACGCAGCGCTTTCTGCTCGTCGGCGTCGCGGTCCTGATCCCGATCACCCTCGCCTACACCGCCTATTCCTATTATGTGTTCCGCGGGAAGGTGCGCCCCGGCGAGGGCTATCACCACTGACCCAGAGGAGCGGCGGAGAGATGAAGCTCAGCCAGTTCAAGGTCCTGACCTTCGACTGCTACGGGACGCTGATCGATTGGGAGACGGGCATGATCGCGGCCCTGGAGCCGCTCGTGGAACGCCTGCGCCGCCGCCGATCGCGCGACCAGATCCTGGAGACGCACGCGCGGCATGAATCGGCTCAGCAGCGCTGGACGCCGGCCAAGCGCTATTCCGACCTTCTCGCCACGGTGCATAAGCGCCTCGCCGAGGAGTGGGGCGTCGAGACGTCCTGGAATGAGGCGCGGGATTACGGACGCTCGATCAAGGACTGGCCCGCCTTCCCGGATTCGGCGGAGGCGCTCCGATACCTGAAGAAGCATTTCAAGCTGGCGATCCTCTCGAACGTCGACAACGAGAGCTTCGCCTTCTCCAACGCCAAGCTCGAGACCGCCTTCGATGCGATCTACACGGCCGAGGATGTCGGCAGCTACAAGCCGGATCAGCGGAACTTCGATTACATGCTGGAGAAGCTCGCGACGCTCGGCCTCGCCAAGGACGAGATCCTGCACACGGCGGAGAGCCTGTTTCACGACCACGAGCCCGCGCGCAAAGCGGGGCTCGCCACCGCCTGGATCCACCGCCGGCACGCGCAAGGCGGATTCGGCGCGACGATGCAGCCGAAGAAAATGCCGAAACCGGATTTCCGCTTCGCCAGCCTCGCCGAGATGGCCGAGGCGCACCGGCGCGAGCTGGCGGGCGCCGCCTAGGGCCTACGCCCTAAACGTGCGGGCTTTAAGTCGGTACATCCCTCAGATATATTAGCGCTCGATCATTCTCCGAGGATGCCCTCTCCCGCGGGACCGAGGTCCCGCATCGCAACCGCGAGCAAAGGAGAGAAGCATGCCGCCGGGAAAGCGCCGCATCTTGAGCGGAGCGTATTGGGTGAGTTGGGTGAAGACGTACGCTCCGACGAGCAAAGAGATCAAAGATTTGAAAGGGTCATTCCAGACCGGTGTGACCGAATTCAAGCGGGCCCTGGAAAATGTCACTCCGAAAGGCGCGGTGGTCGTCGTATCGCACACCTACCGGTCCGATCAGGCCGCCTATCTCTGGCATTGGGCATGGAAGATCGCGAATCGGAAAATTCAGC
>DATIDB010000114.1:0-15006 GCA_035456545.1 Alphaproteobacteria bacterium
GCGGCAGGTGTGGCGGGACCGGACGGTCTCAAGGCCGTTCTTGGCCAGGCGTCCGGCGAGGTGCCGGTCGCACAGCAGGTCCCGCATCATCCTCCCCATCGCCTTCCCATCGGAAGCGAGGAGATAATCCTCGGGGCGGAACAACCGCTCGCAATCCTCCCATGGCGCCGAGATCAGCGGAATCCCGCAGGCAAGCGCTTCGAAGACACGAATCGTGGGAATGCCGGGCAGAGCCTCCCGGTATGACCGGCGCGGGATGTGCACCGTCAGGGAGAAGCGCCCTAAAAGCTGCGGCACATCGGCATTCGCGATCCAGCCGCCGTATCTCGCCCCCGAGCGCTCCACCGCCGCGACCGCCTCGGGCGGAAAGCGCACGCCCCGGATTTGCGCGCGCAGGCGCAGCGCCTTGATCGGGTTCAGCAAGTATTCCTGCAGTTCGCTCGACCGCTCGTCGTCGCCCCAGTTTCCGATCCAGACCGCATCGCCCCAGCTTCCTTCGGACGCGATCGGACGGAAAAGACGGGTGTCGGCCGCCTCATGCCAGGTCCAGACGCGGCGCGACCAGCCGCGCGCCAAGTACCGTTCGCGCACCGCTTCGCCGAAGGCGAGGACGCCGTCATAGCCCTCCAGCTCGCGGTCGGAGATGGCGCCGGGGTCGCTCGCCGAGCGGTGATGCGTATCGTGGAAGAGCAGCCTGAACCGGGCGCCGTTCAGCCGCATGCGGCCGATCCGCGAGACCAGGTCCGGCGGGTTCCATTCGTGGACGATGACGACGTCGATTCCGTCCAGCGCTCGGTCCAGGTCCAGTGTCCCGAGGTGGTACTCGATCGGTGACAGCTCGGGGAAGCGCTCGGCGAATGCCTCCAGCGCGGCGACGCCCCGTTCGGCGACCAGATTGGTGAGGCTCCAGCCGTCTGCCGGCTCGAAGGCCCGCACCTCATGACCGGCGCGGACAAGCTCGCGCATCACGCCGCGCTGAAAATGGGCGTTTCCGTTGTTCCAGTCGGAACGGAGCGAATGGGCGAAATAGGCAAGTTTCATGGGGCCGGCGGCGGCGTTGCTCTTGGTCGGCTCAGCAACGTCGGCCGCGGCGGCGCGGCTGCGGAACCCCGGGGGTCATTGGGAGGATGGGTCGAGCCGGATGCGAGCTACACCGCAAGGCTCGCGCGCGAGATTGACGGGCGCGCGCCCGCCGCCCCGTCCGTGCACTTGAGGCGTGAGGCTGTCGAGGACGCGGACGCCGTATCCGGCCGCGTGTCCTCCAAATGCGGGCCGATGAATCCCGCCCCGAGGGTGATGAGAACCCGATCGGACATTCGCCCTGCCCGGAATCACTTTCTCCAAGTGGCGGAGAAAGGTCGGATTGCCGCGACCGTTGCGCAAGAACCCGCGCGTCTACGGGCAACCCCCGGCGAATCCCCCGCGTTCCCGCCGGGCGGCGTTCGACGCGGGAGGGCAAAGGCAAATGGCAATGGAAGACCACGTCTACAAGATCATCGAGTTGGCCTCTTCCTCGACGGAGAGCTTGGAGGATGCGATCCGCAAAGGGGTGGGTCGGGCCGCCGAGACGCTCGAGAACCTCAGATGGTTCGAGGTGAAGGAGATGCGTGGCCATATCGAAGGCGGCGAGGTCGCGCATTTCCAAGTGGTGCTTCGGATAGGGTTCACCTTGAACGAAGGCTGATTTCAAGGCCCTGAGGGACGCTTCGCTCTCGACCCCGCGCGCCGGCTCTGGCAGAAAAGGGCCGGATGGCGTCACGCATTCCCATCTTGACTTCGGATGCGCGCGGCCGGCCGGCGCTTCGGCGGGGCCTGCTCGCGCGCCTGGTCATGATTCTCCTGGCGCTTCTCCTGGGGGTTCCGGGCGCAGGGGTGATCCTCTATGCGGCGGTGCCGCCGCCGGTCACGCCCCTGATGGTGCTTCGGCTTTTCGAGGGCGAGGGACTCTCGCGCGAATGGCGGCCGCGCGAGGCGATCGCGCCTGACCTGTTCCGGGCCGTGATCGCCGCCGAGGACGGGCGTTTCTGCGAGCATTTCGGTTTCGATGGGGTCGAGCTGGCCAAGGCCTTTCGCGACTGGCGGCGGGGCCGGCGCGTCCGCGGCGCGAGCACCATCACCATGCAGACCGCCAAGAACCTGTTCCTCTGGCCGGGCCGGCAATTCGTGCGAAAGGCCGCCGAGGCCTGGATCACGCCGTGGCTGGAGCTCGGCTGGAGCAAGGCCCGCATCCTCGAGATCTATGTGAACATCGCCGAATGGGGGCCGGGCATCTACGGGGCCGAGGCGGCGTCCAGGGCCTATTTCGGCAAGTCCGCCGACGCGCTCAGCGCAGGCGAGGCCGCGCTCCTGGCGGCCGCGTTACCCAATCCGCGCGCGTGGTCCCCGGCCAAGCCCTCGGGCTACCTGCGTGAGCGAGCGCGCATCATCCGCGCGCGCATGGGCGATGCGCCGGTCGTAGCCGGCGCGATATGCGCGGGCGTCGGCGCCCCTTAGGCAACGGCGGCTGCGCCAACGGGTTTTCCCGGCAAGAGACCTCCGATGGAGGAGAGCAAAAGGCCATGATCGCGATCAGCGCCGAGAAGGTCTGCTTCATCATCGTGAAGCTGCGCCAGATCCAGGCGCAGGTCGAAGGGGACGACGATCCCGACTCCGGCTCCAATCCCAGCGACGATCGCTTCGTCGAGGCGCTTGAGGACGACGATGAGGACGGGGTGCGCACCGAGCTCGGCGATTTCATCGCCGCCCTCAACGACGAGGAGACGTCGAATCTCGTCGCTCTGATGTGGCTTGGACGCGGCGACGGCGACATCGAGGACTGGGACCGGCTGGTGGAGGAGGCAGCGGCGTCGAAAGAAACTCCGCCCGCGCAATACCTCATGACCACCCCACTCGCCGCCGACTTTCTCGAAGACGGCCTCGGCCTGCACGGCCATAGCTGCGAGGAGTTCGAGGTCGGAAGGCTCTGAGCGGCGCCGTCCGTTTCAGCGGGCGCGACCGTAATCGTCCTCGAAGCGGACGATGTCGTCCTCGCCCACATAGGAGCCGGACTGGACCTCGATCAGCCGCAAGGTGAGCTTGCCCGGGTTGGAAAGCCGGTGCCGGACGCCGAGCGGGATGAACACGGACTGGTTCTCGTTCAGGAGCATGGCGTCCTCGCCGCGCTGCACGGCGGCGGTCCCTTCGACGACGACCCAGTGCTCGGCCCGGTGGTGGTGCATCTGCAGGCTGAGCGATGCGCCGGGTTTGACGATGATTTCCTTCACCTGATAGCGGTTGCCCAGCGATATGGTCCGGTAGCTGCCCCAGGGACGATGCACCAGACGGTGGGTGTCGTGCTCGCTGCGCCCGGCCGATTTCAGCCGGTCGACGATGGCGCGCACTTCCTCGGCGCGGTCCTTCGGGGCCACCAGCACCGCATCTTCGCTCGCCACCACGATCATTCCGGAAATGCCGATTCCGGCGACCAACGGCCCCTCGCTGCGCAGATAGGTGTCCGCGACGTCGTGCAGAACGACGTCACCCTCCGTGGCATTGCCCGATGCGTCCTTGTCCGCCAGCTCCCATAGGGCCGACCAGGAGCCGACATCCGACCAGCCCATCTCCACCGGAACGACCACCGCCGAGCGGGTTCTCTCCATGACCGCATAGTCGATGGACAGTCCTGGCGCGCGCGAGAAGGCGGCCGCTTCGAGGCGAAAGAAGGCGCCGTCGCCGGAGCCGCGCTCGACGGCCGCGCGGCAGGCGGCGAGAACCTCCGGAGCGAAGGCCGCCAGCTCGCGCAGGAATGTCCCGGCCCGGAACAGGAAGATGCCGCTGTTCCAATAGTGACGTCCGCTCTCGACATAGCGCTTGGCGGTCGCCGCGTCCGGCTTCTCGACGAATCGCGAGACCGCCTGCGCAGACCCCTCGGGGCCGCCTGCGCTCCCATGCGATCCCGCCTCGATATAGCCATAGCCGGTATGCGGCCGGTCGGGACGGATGCCGAAGGTGACGAGCGATCCGGCGTTGGCATGCTCCGCGCCGCGCCGGACCGCGTTTTGGAACGCCGCGACATCGCGAATGACGTGGTCGGCCGGTGCGATCAGCATCAGCGGGTCCTCTCCGGACGCGGACAAATAGACCGCGGCCGCCGCCGTCGCCGGAGCGGTGTTTCGCGCCGAAGGCTCCAGAAGGATGCGCGTGGGCGAAACTCCCGCCAGAAGAAGATGATGGGCGATCAGGAATCGCTGATCCTCGTTGGAGACCGCAAGGGGCGGCGCGAATCCCTCGCCGGAAACGCGCAGCGCCGCCTCCTCGAGCAGCGAACGACCGCCGCCGATCGTCAGGAACTGCTTGGGAAAGCTCGATCGCGAGAGGGGCCAAAGCCGCGTCCCCGATCCTCCCGACAGAATCACCGGCACGATCATTCCAGAACCCGTTTGCTTTCTCCGGCTCCCATCGCTCGCATCCGGTCAGCCCTCGAGGGCTTCGCCGGTTTCGCTCGCGAGCAGGAAACCGTTCTCAGCGATGAGCATGCGCGCGTTCACACGCGCGTATGCCCACGCGTCACAAGGCCAGACGATTGCGGCCGCCGCCAGAGCGAGAAGGCAGGCGCGGCGACTCAGCTTCGCCTCGCCACACGGCCCGAATACATCGGAACCTGGTCGCATCGTGGAATTATCTGCCATTTTTCTCCTTCTTTCGTATAAGCCATTCGGATAAATCGTGTAATCGCTAATAAACAAGCTTGTCGAGGCGCTCTCCATTTCGCATGAAATGAGGTCAGGGGGCGCCGTCTACATGCTTCAGCATCAGGAACGCACGCGGTTCGGTTTCAACTCTGCGACTGTGGTCGCACGGCCTTGGTCGGCCCGGCGCAAGCTCCTGACGATCGCGGCGGCGGCGATCCTCGCCTGGCTGCTATGGGGTGCGGCTGGTTTGCTGATCTGGCGAAGCTTTCGGCCGTGAGATTATAAGTCTACGCCGTTCCATGTGGTGCAGAAACGCCACAGCCGGATAAGAGAGTATCGCCGAATGGCGGCGAAGCAGTCGATTATTGTTCAAGTCCAGGTCAGACTTTGGTTCCGGCGTTGATCGGCGCGGATTTCATGGTTCTCGCTGCGGACTCCGGAACGGCAACCGATGACGCGACGCCTGCAAGGGGGTAACAAATGATCCATCGGAACCGGCATCGGCTGATCCTGCTGGCCGGCGGCTGTCTGTCGCTCGTCGCGGGAACTTGGCCTTTTGGGGCATGGGCGCAGCAGCCCGAGCGCGGAGTAAGCGTCTTCGAGCGGGCCCG
This sequence comes from Alphaproteobacteria bacterium, assembly GCA_035456545.1. Lineage (GTDB taxonomy): Bacteria > Pseudomonadota > Alphaproteobacteria > JAREAF01 > JAREAF01 > JAREAF01. Next base: position 5,282 of record DATIDB010000114.1, read on the forward strand.
CCCGGACTACGATCCTCTCGGCGTGCGCGCCGGCTCCTTCGTCATCTATCCCCAAGTGGAGATCGGGGAGTCCTACGACGACAACATCTTCGCCGTCGACAATGACGAGGAAGACGATTTCATCACCGTCGTCTCTCCCGAAGTGAATGTCGAATCGGACTGGGGCCGGCATGCCTTGAACCTGCGCGGCGGGGGCGATGCGGGGTTCTACCTCGACAACAACGACGAGAATTTCATCGACTGGTTCGTCGCGACGGACGGGCGCCTCGATGTCGTGCGCGACACCTACCTCGTCGGAGGCTTAGGCTGGCGTCGCCTGCACGAGGACCGGGGTTCGCCCGACGATGTCGCGGGCGAGGAGCCCACCGAGTATGACATCTACTCCGCCAATCTCGGCGCCGCGCGGGAGCTGGGCCGGATTTCGGCTCGCGTCGACGGCATCGTGGATCGCTACGATTTTCACGACGTCGATGCGCAAGGGGGCGGCCAGATAGACCAGGATGACCGGGACCGAGTCCAATATCAGCTGATCGGGCGCGTGGGCTACGAGTATCTCCCCGATACCGAGGGTTTCGTCCGGGTCATCGGACGGATGCGGGAGTACGATGAGCTCGAAGGCGGATTCGATCGCGACTCGGTCGGCTATGCCGTGCTGATCGGGACCGAGCTGAATTTTACGCCGAAGGTTACCGGCGAGATCGCCGCCGGCTATCAGCACACCACCTATGATGACGATGAGCTCTCGGACGTGAACAGCCCCGCCCTCGGAGGCAATGTGCTGTGGAACGTGACGGGACTCACATCGATCCGGGCCTTCGCGCAAGGCAGCATCGAAGAGACCACGCAGGCGGATGCCTCGGGCTACATCGCCGCGCGCGTCGGCGGCTCGGTCGAGCATGAGCTCCGGCGCAACATCCTGCTCGGCGCGGGGGTCACCCTCGGCCGCGACGACTACGAGGGCATCGACCGCACGGACGACATCTTGATCGGCACCGTCTCCGCACGATACCTGATCAATCGCAATTTCTACGCTCGCGCGGCGTTCACTCATCAGACGCGGAGCTCGGACACCAACGACGAGTATTCACGCAACATCATCCTGCTGACCATCGGCGCGCAGCTCTAGATCTGTTGGGGGCGGAAGGGGCCGGCCTTATTCGAGGCCGGCCCTTTCCATTTTCGTCGCCAGGCCTTCGGCACGCTCAGCCCGGCAACCCGCCGGTGGCAGGCCGCGTTGCCGTGCGGGTTAGCTGGCCGGGGGCATTCGCATGTTTTGGAGGCGGATCTCTTCACATGGCCGCTCGCCGGGATACATGCTATTCGCCGAGTACTTGAAATCCGCCGGGTTGAGATGTCCGTGAAAAGCGCCGGGTCCGCCGCGGCGCGACCCTCTTCGCGCGCCGCCGCCGGTTCTTCCGCCGTCTCCCGATGGTTGGGGGCGCTCCTTCCGCTCGCCTTGAGCGCTGCGCTCTTGATGCTTGGGCTGCCGAGACTGGTCGGCGCCGTAGCGACGCTTCCCTTCGAGCCTCAGGTCGAAGCCCTGAAGTCCGGTCGGGATCTGACTCGTTCGGAGCTTTCCCGGCTCGACTCCCGATGGTCGATCGCCCGCCGCTTCACCTCGTCCGGGGAGATTTCCGCCGAGCTCGCCGCCATCAAGATGGCGAGCGCCGACCAGCTCCCCGAGCGGGCGACGACGGAGCGTCGGGACTTGATCGGCAGCGCCGCCGAGCTGCTGCGGGAGAGCCTCTCGGAAGGCCCGGCGAATGCCTTCGCCTGGGCCCGCTATGCGGCCGCCCTTTCGGAGGAGGGACGCCCCGAGGCCATCGACGCCTGGAGGATGTCCGTCCTGACCTCGCCGGCGGACCGGCGCCTGCTGCTATGGCGCAGCCAGTTCGCTCTCGCCCGCGTGGCGCAGCTCGCCCAGATTGATCGCGACCTTCTCGATTCCCAGATTCGCCTCGCATGGCGTCATGACCGGGACGCCCTCTTGCGTTTTGCGCGCCGGGCGAAGCCTGCCGCCGTTCAGATTTTGCGCGCCGCCCTTGTCCAGCGGCCCGAGGATGCCGCCAGCTTCGAGCAGGCGCTGCGCTGACAGGCCGTTCAGAGCTGACCCGGTTGCGGTCCGTCGAGCAATGAGTTCAGCACGAAATGCATATGCTCCTGACCGATCGGCTTGTGCAGGAGGATGTAGCCCTTCCTGCGCGCCGCGCCGAGATGCTCGGGCGCCGTGTCGCCGGTCAGGACGATGGCGGGAATCCTCCGGCCGCAGCGGCGGCGGATCTCCTCGATGGCGGTCGCGCCGTCCTGTCCGCCGGCGAGCTGGTAGTCGGCGATGATGATGTCGGGCGCGAGCGACAACTCCGAGATTTTCTCCAGCACCTCGGCGATCGTCGAGCCTACGGGCGGCGCGTGCCCCCAGTCGGACAGCAGCATCGCCAGCCCTTCGCGGACGCTGAGCTCATCGTCGATGACGGCGATCAGCTTGCCGGTCGCCGTCGCCGTCTCACGAGCGAGCGCCGCCCCGTTCTTCTTCGTCTCGGCCGCCGGCTCGGCCAGCGGCGCCTCGCACGAGAAAACGGAGCCCTTTGCGAGAATCGAGCGCACCGTAACGGGGCTATCCAGCAGCTTGGCGATGCGCTTGACGATGGCCAGGCCGAGGCCAAGGCCGCGGTCGCGATCGCGGTGCTCGTTCCCGAGCTGGGTGAAGTCCTCGAAGATCTCGTCGAGCTTGTCTTCGGGAATGCCGATGCCGGTGTCCCAAACTTCGATCCGCGCGCGCCCGCCCCGCCGGCGCGCGCCGATCAGGATGCCGCCACGCTCGGTGTAGGTGAGCGCGTTCGATAGGAAGTTCCTCAAGATGCGCTCCAGGAAGGTGCGATCGGTCCGCACATGGAGGACCGGCGCGACCACGCGAAACCTGAGGCGCCGTTCGGCCGCGCGCGGCGCGAACTCGCTGGCGAGCTGGATCAGGAGTTCGCCCAAGGAAAAGACCGAGGGCGAGGGCTGGCTTACCCCCGCTTCGAGCTTGGAGACGTCGAGAAGGGCATTCAGAAGGCTCTCCAGCGCGCTCAAGGATTGCTGGAGCTTGTCCAGGACGAAGCGACGCTCCTGCTCGTCGACGCGATTTTGCAGAACCGCCATGAACAGGTTCGCCGCCTGCAGCGGCTGGCGCAGGTCGTGGCTGGCGGCGGCGAGAAACTTCGACTTCGCCAGATTCGCGCGCTCCGCCTCCTCCTTGGCCTGGCGCAATTGGCTCTCGCCGGCGCGCAGCGCGTCCTGAACGGTTTTTTGGTGGGAGATGTCGGTCACGGTTCCCACATGGCCGCGGAACGCTCCGTCGGGACCGAGCATCGGCGCCGCCTGAACCAGGACCCATCTCGAACCGCCATCGGCGGTGGTTAAGCGCACCTCCTCGAAATAGGGCCGGCTTTCATGAACGGCCTGCTGCCAGCCGATGAAGACCTTATCCCCGCTCTCGCCTCGAAGCAGGGCGCGGAAGCCGAAACCCATGAGCGCCTCCACGCCGAACCCGGTCACCTCGGCCAGGCTGGGATTGGCGTAGATCACCCGCCCCGCGGTGTCCGATTCGAAGATCCCGACTGGAACCGCGTTCTCGATGGCGCGCAGACGCCGATTGTGCTGGTTCAGCTCGGTGGCGATGCTGGCGCGCTCGGCCAGGGCGTCCTCGAGCTGAGCGGTGCGCTCGCGCACCCGCTGCTCAAGCTCATCCTTCGCGCGGAACAGCTCCTGCTCGAGCCGCCGGAATTCGGTGATGTCCCGGCCGACGCCCTGATATTCGAGGACGCGCCCCCCGTCGTCGAGGATCGCGCAGGCTTCCCAGGCGATCCACCTGATCCCCTGCGAAGTGATGTCGCGCTCCACGATATGCGTTCGATGCGGCGGCGAGATCAGAGCCTTCAGGGAGGCGAGGGTATTCGGAAGATCGTCGGGAAAGACGATGGGGAACATCTGCGTTCCCATCAGGTCCTCCCGCCGACGGCCGAAGGTCCGGCAAGCCGCATCATTTGCGAAGGTGAATCGGAAATCGGTATCGATGCGCACGATCATGTCCTGGCCGGATTCGACCAGGCCGCGGTATCGGCGCTCGCTTTCCCGGAGCTCTGCGACCGTGCGCTCCAGAAGGCCGAGCCTCTGAAGCAGCTCTTCCCGAGAGTTCTCGCTTCCCGGACCCTCTAGCCCCCGTATGAGCATGTTTGTGTATGTCACGGCCGTGGATGCGTGCAACTTTTTACCGATGTTCAGAAATTCTATGTCAATACCACGTTAAGATATTTAGAAGTGACATACCGGAAATGCTAGCATGCAGGAGGGGTAAGGAGTTGGATTTTTTCCGACCTCCGGTGCAAAAGCAGACAGATCATGAAGGTTTTGATCGCGGACGATCATGCCTTGTTTCGCCAGGGGCTTACGCAATTCATGAGCGCCGGCTTCAAGGACTTGTCGATCACCGAGGCGGGCAGTTTTTACGACGTTCTCGGCTTGAACAGCCGGCTCCCCGAGTTCGACCTGATCCTACTCGACCTCGCCATGCCTGGAATGGACGGCTTTGCCGGAGTGGCGATGGTGCGCGAGCACGCTCCGGACGTCCCGCTGGTGATCGTCTCGGCCTCCGAGCGGCGTGAGGACGTGCTGCGCGCGCTCGATCTCGGGGTGACCGGCTACATCTCGAAATCGATGACCGGCCGGGAGCTGCTGGAGGCGCTGGCGACCGTCCTGACCGGTCAGACCTATCTGCCCGCATCGCTGATGAAACCGGCGCCCCCGGTATCGGTGGGCGAGCAAAGCGAGGCTTTGCGCTCTCACTCCGTTCTACGCCAGCTCAGCCGGCGCCAGTCGGAGGTGCTATTGCTGCTCTCCGAAGGCCGCTCGAACCGCGAGATCGCCGAGATCCTCAAGCTGGCCGAGCAGACCGTGAAGGTCCACGTCTCGAATGTCTTGCGAGTGCTGGGGGCGCGCAGCCGCACCGAGGCCGTGGTCAAGCTCGGCGATCTCGGATTCCCCGTGGGCGCCCGCAGACGCTAAGGACCTGCCGCCGGCGGTGTCATCCAACGGTCATCGAACCGACTTATAGTCATTACAGACCGCCTCTATAGATCGCCCGCGAGCCGGTCAGGGACGACGGCAGGGAGCCTTCGGGACGCGAGCCGTCGGACTGGCGCGGCGAAACGACCAGAGGAGCGAGACCGGCATGAAGAAGAGATCGGCGCTATTGGCGGTCGTCGCGGGCGCGGCGCTCGCCACCGCGGCGGGCGCGGTCGAGATCGACCCCAAGCTGCGCGATTACCAGCCCGTCAGCGGCGTTTCCGGCAGCATCAAATCGATCGGCTCGGACACCTTGAACAACCTCATGACCCTGTGGGCGGAGGGGTACAAGGCGCAGTATCCCAACGTGAAGATCGAGATCGAAGGCAAGGGGTCGTCCACCGCCCCGCCCGCCCTCATCGCCGGCACCGCCCAGTTCGGGCCGATGTCCCGGCCGATGAAGCCTTCGGAAGCCGACGAGTTCGAGAAGAGGTTCGGCTACAGACCGACACCGATCGCCGTCGCCGTCGACGCGCTCGCGGTCTTCGTCAGCAAGGACAACCCGATCGAATGCCTGACCATGCAGCAGGTCGACGCCATCTTCTCCAAGACGCGCAAGGGCGGCCTCGACCAGGACATCGCAACCTGGGGCGAGCTCGGCCTCACCGGGGAATGGGCTTCGCGGCCGATCTCGCTCTACGGCCGCAACTCGGCTTCGGGCACCTACGGCTACTTCAAGGAGGAGGCGCTCTTCAAGGGCGACTACAAGGACAGCGTGAAGGAGCAGCCCGGCTCATCGGCCGTCGTCCAAGGCGTCGCCACGGACAAATACGCGATCGGCTATTCCGGCATCGGCTACAAGACCGCCGATGTGCGCGCCGTGCCGCTCGGGAAGAAGGAGGGCGAGTGCGTCGAGGCCACCTCTGAGAACGCATATGCCGGCAAATACCCGCTGGCGCGGTTCCTCTATGTCTACACCAACAAGGACCCGAACCAGCCGCTGGAGCCGCTGCGCGCGGAGTTCGTGAAATACGTCCTCTCCAAGCAGGGGCAACAGGCGGTCATCAAGGACGGCTATTTCCCGATCACGGCGGCGATCGCCGAGAAGGATGCAAAGACCCTCGGGCTAGAGAGCATGACACAGTAGTCCTGCAGCCGACCTTTCCGGGGCGGGCAGCGTCCCGCTCCGGAGAGCTTTTTTTCCGACCCGATTTCAGCCCTTGCCCAATGCTCGCTGACGAAGCCGCCGCCGGCCCCAAACGCAGCCGCAAGACCAGGCGCTCCGTCCTGGTCGCCGACCGGGTTGCCGATATGAGCATCCGGGCGGGGGGCATCTTCGTCATCCTCGCCGTATTCGGCATCATGGCCTATCTCGTCCAGGTGGTCCTGCCGCTCTTCTCGGGCGGCGCCGTGGAGAGCCACCGGGCCATCACGGTCCCGCATCGCGGTCCGGTTCTGATGCAGGTCCTCGACGAGTACCGAACCCTGGCGGTCAGCCTGGACCGCACGGGCGCGATCTCCGTCCTCCACCTGGCCAGCGGACGGGCGATCCCGGCGCCGGCCTTCGATTTCGAAGGGCGGCCGCCGACGGCCTTCGCGCGCTCCCTTTCCGGAAGCGACGTCGCCTTCGGCTTCGCCGACGGCGCCGTTCGGTTCGGTTCGCTGAATATCAGCGCCGAGACCCTGTCCGCCAGCGCCTTGCCGGCCGGGGCCGAGCCTCTGACCGAACGCGACTGGCTGAAGGATGGCGCGGTCTATTCGCGCATCTCGCCCGACCAGCTCCGCAAGCTCACGGTCGAGGTCGCGCTGGAGGCGCCGAGCCCGGTCGAAGAGGGCGCCGGCGCGATCGTGGCGCTGGACTACCGTCTTGGCGGAACGGCGGAGCGCCCGACGAAGTCCTTCGTCAGCGCCGATTCGCAAGGGGTGCTGCGCCTCGGCACGGGCGAGACGGCGACCAATCTTCTCACCGGCGAAACCACCACCGAAATCGAGGTCGCCACCTTGCCGAAGCTGCAGGCCGGGACGCAGTTCCGCTCCGTCCTGGTGACCGAAGGGGGGGATCAGGTCTATGCCGCCGCGGCGGACGGCACGCTCTACCGCTACGACACCCGCAACTTCGCCGCGCCGGTCCTGGCCGAATACCGCAAGCTGTTCGGCGAGGGGGTGGAGCTGACAACGCTCGGGTTCCTGATCGGCGAGCAGTCGATCGTCGCCGGCGGGTCGGACGGGTCGGTCGACGTCTATTTCCGGCTCCGCCGCCCGGGCGCCGCGACCCGCGACGGTTATGCCATGGTCCGGGCCCATGCCCTCGAGAAGCACGGCTCTTCCGTAACCGCCTTCGACGCCAGCCAGCGCTCCAAATTGTTCGCGACCACGGACGCCTCGGGCGCGGTGTGGCTGCGGCACTCCACCAGCGAACAGACCGTCGCCAAGTTGCCTCTCGATTCGCCGGCCACGTCCTGGAGCGAAGTCGTCTTGGCCCCCCGCGATGACGCGGTGCTTGCCACGACCGAGGACGGAACGGCGTATCTTTGGAGCGTGTCGGTCCCGCACCCGGAGATCACCTGGGGCGCCATTTTCGGCAAGGTGTGGTACGAGGGATACCCCACGCCGGACTGGACTTGGCAATCCTCCTCCGGCAGCGACGCCTTCGAGCCGAAGCTCTCCCTGGTTCCCCTAATCTTCGGAACCATCAAGGCGACCGTCTACTCGCTGCTCTTCGCCATACCGCTGGCGCTTCTCGGCGCGATCTACACCTCCGAGTTCCTGCACCAGCGCGTGCGCTCCGTGGTGAAGCCGACCATGGAGCTGATGGCCTCGCTGCCTTCGGTGGTGCTGGGGTTCCTCGCCGCGCTGGTGCTCGCGCCGATCGTCGAGACCTGGATCTCCGCGATCCTCCTTGCCCTTGCGCTGGCGCCGCTGGCGCTGCTCCTGGCCGCGCATCTCTGGCAGCTCCTGCCGCAGGCGCTGGCCTTGCGTTGGGCCGGCATTGCGAAATTCGCCACGATGGCCGCCGTGATCGGAAGCTCGCTTGCCGGCGCCTATGCGCTCTCGCCGGCCTTCGAGCGGCTGTTCTTCGCCGGCGATTTCCGGCACTGGGTGAGCGGGGCGGAGGGAAGCGGCGTCCCGATGATGACGCTCCTGCTGCTGCCGCTCTGCGTGCTGGCGCTCCGCGCGCTTTTCGAGCGGCTGGCCCGCGACCGATATCGGATGGCCCTGCGTCGCCTTGCGCCCTCGGCGGCCGGGTTCGTGGAGCTGGTCCGTTGGCTCGCCCTGCTGCTGCTCGGGGCGGTCCTGGGCTGGGTCCTCGCGCGGGCGTTGGGAGGCGTCGGGCTCGATCCGCGCGGCGGCGTCCTCGACACCTATGTGCAGCGGAACACGCTGGTGGTCGGCTTCGCCATGGGCTTCGCCGTGATCCCGATCATCTACACCATCGCCGAGGATGCATTGAACGCGGTTCCCGAGCATTTGCGCGCGGCCTCCCTCGCTTGCGGCGCGACGCCCTGGCAGACGGCGACCTCCGTCGTGCTTCCGACCGCGATGAGCGGCGTCTTCGCCGCGGTGATGATCGGCATGGGCCGGGCCGTGGGCGAGACCATGATCGTGGTCATGGCGGCGGGGAACACGCCTCTGATCGACTGGAATGTTTTCAACGGCCTCAGGGCGCTCAGCGCCACCATCGCCGTGGAGCTGCCGGAGGCGGTCCGCGGCGGCTCGCTCTATCGCATGCTCGTCCTCGCCGCCCTGACCCTGTTCGTCATGACCTTCGTGATCAACACCCTTGCCGAGCTGGTCCGGCTGCGCTTCCGCCGCCGGGCGGCTCAGCTATAGGCCTCTGGTCATGACGGCCGAAACCGTGAACCATGTCGGCATGCGCGAGGAGCTGGACAGCGCCGCGGCCGTGGGGGTGCGGCGCGCGCCGGGAACCGACATCGCCGCGAGGGGCGAGCCCGCCTTGTTCGTGCTGGGCGGGGCCCTGGCGCTCGGCCTCCTGATGATCCTCGGTTTCCTGGCGCTGGTGCTGTGGAACGGGGTGGTGGCGTTCTGGCCGCAGCCGATCGAGGTGGTGGAACTTGCCGATGGCGAACTGGCCGCCGGCGAGCCGCGGCGCAGCGAGAGCTTCCGACCGCCGGACAGCCAGCTTGCGGCGCTGGCGCCCGAGCGGCGCGCGCAGATCGAGGCCGCGGGCGGCCTGGCGCATCGCACGCTCTACCGCATCGGCAATTACGACCTCTACAACGAGGACTTCCTCTGGATACCGGATTTCGCGCGCAAGTCGGCGGCCCGGCCGACCGACATGATGCTCATCGAGCGGCTCGAATGGGGGCCGTTCGTCGGCCGCATCCGGTCCGTTTCGGTCGATGGCGTCGAGCGGAGCCGGTCGGAACTGGCCGAGGGCGAGCTGGGCCGCCTCCACGACGAAGCGCGCGCGCGCTGGCGCCGCATCCGCGACATCGAGCGCGGCGAGATCGGCGCGGTCAACCGCAAGATCGAGGAGGGGCGGCTCGATCTGCGCGCCATTGCGATCCGCTCGGGCGCGGCAAGCGAGGAATACAAGAGCGCGGCGGCGCGATTCGAGGCCGAGGCGGCGGAGCTGCAGAAGCGGTACGATGCGCTCGCGGCGGAAGCGGCCCGCATCCGCCAACGCGACGCCCAGGTGCAGATCACCCTCGCGGATGTGA
>DATIDB010000115.1:0-7098 GCA_035456545.1 Alphaproteobacteria bacterium
CGAGACGGGCGCCGTCGATCTCGTCCCGATCCGCACCACCGGCGACCGCATCCAGGACCGCACGCTCGCCGAGGCGGGGGGCAAGGGCCTCTTCACCAAGGAGATCGAGGAGGCGCTGCTTTCCGGTGCGGTGGATCTCGCCGTCCACTCCGCCAAGGACATGCAGACCTGGCTGCCCCGCGGCCTCGCGATCGGCGCCGTGCTCCCCCGCGAGGATCCGCGCGATGCGCTTTTCTCCCGATCGGGCGCGAGGGACCTCGCCGCTCTTCCGCCGGGCGCCGTGCTCGGCACCGCCTCGCTGCGCCGTCAGGCCCAGGCGCTGATGCGCCGTCCCGACCTCAAGGTGGTGCCGTTCCGAGGCAATGTCGAGACGCGCCTGAGGAAGCTCGCCGACGGCCTGGCCGATGCGACGCTTCTGGCGGTCGCGGGGCTGAAGCGCCTCGGCCGCGCCGATCTTCTCGGCGCGATCCTGGAGCCCGAGGAGATGCTGCCCGCGGCGGGCCAGGGGACGATCGCCATCGAGATTCGCGCCGAGGACGCGGGCGGCGCCGCCCGCCTTCAGCCTCTGAACCACGCGGCGAGCCTGGCGGCGCTGACCGCCGAGCGGGCGCTCCTCGCCGCGCTCGACGGCTCCTGCCGCACGCCGATCGCCGCGCTCGCCGAGCCCCAAGGGGGCGGTTTGCGCCTGCGCGCGCTTCTGGCTCTGCCGGACGGCAGCCGGTTCCACGCGGGCGAGGAAGCGGGCGAGACGGCCGATGCCGCAGCCCTCGGAACGGAGCTCGGGCGGCGGCTGCTCGCGGCGGCAGGGCCGGAATTCCTGCGGAGCGTGCGGTGACCCGGCCCCCGGTCCTTGTGACCCGACCCCAGCCGGAAGCGGAGGAGACCGCCGCGCGGCTGCGCAGCCTCGGTTATGACCCGATCCTTGAGCCCATGCTGAGGATCGAGCCGCTGGAGGGTCCGCCCTTGGACCTGTCCGGGGCGCAGGCGCTCCTGGTGACCAGCCGCAACGGCGCGCGCGCGCTGGCCCGGCGGACGGAGCGGCGCGACCTCTCGCTCTTTGCCGTCGGCCAAGCCACCGCCGAGGCGCTGCGCGCGCTCGGCTTTTCGGCCGTGCAGGACGCGGCGGGCGCGGCAGGGGACTTGGTCGAGCTTGTGCGGCGGCGATGCCAGCCCGGCCGCGGCAGGCTCCTGCACATTCGCGGCGATGCGGTCGCAGCCGATCCGGCCGTGCCCCTGCGGGCCGCGGGGTTCACGGTCGATCCGGCCATCCTGTACGAGACGACCACCCCGTCCGCGTTCAGCGGACAGCTCGAACGTACGATGCGGCAACGCGGCCTGGCCTATGCGTTGTTTTTCTCTCCCCGGACAGCCCGCACGTTTGTTACCCTGGCGCGCGCGGCAGGCCTCGGCCCGGAATGCGCCGGGATCGAGGCCTGCGCCCTCAGCGCAGCGGTGGCATCAGCCTTGCAGGGAGTTCCCTGGAGCGCCGTTCGGGTGTCCGTACAGCCCGAACAGGACTCGCTCCTGGCCTTGCTGCCGCGGCAGGGGATCGCGAAGCGGTCGAGAGGCGATCATGGTCAGTGAGACGGATGGCGAGACCGGCCGACCCGTCGAGACGGGAGACGGCGCGTTGCCGGCGCCGCAGATCATTCAGCGCTTCGGCGGCATACGGCCGATGGCTCAGAAGCTGGGCGTGCCCGTCTCGACCGTGCAAGGCTGGAAGGAGCGCGGGGCCATCCCCGCCAACCGACGCGAGGAGGTGCTGTCCGCCGCCGAGCGCCACGGCATCGCGCTTGAGCCGGCCGATCTCTCAGAGGCATCGGCCCCCGGCGACGCGATCGCCCTGACCGACGAGAGCGACGGCGGTGCGTCGGCTCGCGCGGAAATCGAAGCGGAGCAGCGCGCGTCCATGCCCGCCGAGGAACCGGCCACAGCGGTCTGGGAGGAGCGGGGCGCCGAAACTCCCGCCGCGCCGGATGAGGAGCCGCCTGCGCGGACGCCCTTACGGAGACCCGAACAGGAGCCGCCTTCCGCCCCCGCCCGCGCTGGCCTGCTTCCCGCGATGCTTGCCGCGGCGGTGGTGGCGCTGGCCATCTCGGCGAGCGCACCGTGGTGGACACGCGCGATCGGACTGGAGACGCGGCAGGCCGCCACGCTCGCAACCGATGCAGACCGGGTGCAGGGGCTGGAGCGCCGCATCGCAGAGCTGGAATCGCGGCCTCCGGCGCCTGGCCCGTCCGACGCCTCGACCCTTGTCGAGCGGCTGGACGCTCTCGAGCAGGCGAATGCGGAGCTGAAATCGGCGCTGGACCGCCTGGCGGCCGTTCCGCCATCGCCGCAGGCGGGCGCCGGCGCGCCCTCCCCGGAGCTGGCGGAACGCCTGGATAGCGTCGCCGGCGATCTCGCCGCCGTGAAGGAACAGATGCAGGCGCTGCAGCGCGAGAGCGCATCGCTTGCTCCCGAGCGGCTCTCCTCTCTCTCGGACCGCATCGAGGAGAATGCCGCCGAGCTCCGGGCGATGCAGGGCGAGCTGTCGCGCCTGGTCGAGCTGCCGAAGCGGGTGCAGGAGCTGGCGGGCACGATCGAAGCCGCTTCCGGGCAGACGCGGAGCACCGCCTTCGTGCTCGCCTCCGGGCAGCTTGAGGCGGCGCTCGATTCTGGCCAGCCCTATGCGTCCGAGCTTGGCGCGGTGCGACGGCTCGCCGCCGAGGATCCGGAGCTGCCGGCGCTTCTCGCAAGACTGGACGAGCATGCGAACGAGGGCATCCCCGGCATGGCGGAGCTGCGCCTGCGCTTCGAGGACATGGCGCTGGCCGCCGCGCAGGCGGCGCAGAGCACGGTGGAGGGAGACTGGGTGGATCGCGCCTGGGCGCGGCTGCGCTCGTTGGTGACGGTGCGGCCGGTCGGCGGCGATGTGACCGGGGATTCGCCCGAGGCGCATCTCGCCCGCGCCGAGGCCCGGCTCGGCGAAGGCGATCTCGCCGGCGCCGTGACCGAGCTCGAGGCTTTGGAAGGTCCGGCGGCCGAGGCGGCGGCGCCGTGGCTCGCCGGGGCGCGCGCGCGCCTCGCGGCCGACCAGGCCATCGAGGCGCTGCGCGAGCGTGCGCTGGCGCGGGTTCTTCCCAATGGATCGGGCGGGTGAGCGCCAGCCCGTCATGAAGCGGACCTTCCTCTTCCTCCTGAAGCTCGCCGTGGTCGTCGGCATCGCGGTCTGGGTCGCCGAGCGGCCCGGAACGGTCACGCTGAAATGGCTGAACTGGGAGCTGCACAGCACCGTCGGCGTGCTGATCCTCGCCGTGGCGATCGCGGCGGTGCTCGCGGCGATGATCTACCGGGTGTGGCGACTGACCATCCGTTCGCCGCGCGACTACCTGCGCCGCCGCGCCCAGCGCCGGCGCGAGCGCGGATACCATGCGCTCACCCAAGGCATGGTCGCGGTCGCCGCGGGCGATGCGGAAGAGGCCAAGCGGCAGGCGCGACGCGCGGCCGCTCTTCTGGAAGAGCCGCCGCTGACGCTTCTGCTCGCCGCGCAGGCCGCGCAGCTCGACGGCGACGAGGAAGCGGCGCGCGACTATTTCACGCGCATGATCGAGCGCGACGAGACCGCCTTCCTCGGTCTGCGCGGGCTCCTGATGCAGGCGGTTCGCGGCGGCGACGAGGCGGCTGCGCTGGAGCTTGCCGAGCGCGCCTACAAGGAGCGGCCGGAGACCCCGTGGGTGGTGCGCACGCTTCTCGACCTTCAGATCCGACGCGGCCAATGGCAGAACGCCCTCGGCACGCTCGGGCAGGCGCAGCGGATCAGCGTCGTCGCGGCCGATCAGGCGAAGGCGCAGCGCGCGGCGTTGCTGGTCGAGCGGAGCCGCGCGGCCGAGAAAGAGGGCGACGCCGCCGAGGCGCTGCGTCTTGCGCGCGAGGCGCATCGGCTGGAGGCGGGTTTCGTGCCCGCCGCCGCGCAGCTCGCCGCGCTCTCCATCCTGGCGGGCAAGGCGCGGGAGGCGGGCCGGGTCATCGAGGCAGCCTGGGGCCGGTCGCCGCATCCGGCGCTGGCGGCGGCCTATGCGGCGCTCAAGCCCGAGGACGGGCCCTTGGAGCGGGCGCGGCGCTTCGAGCGCCTGGGCGAGCTGAACCGCTCGACCCGCGACGCCCGCCTGGAGCTGGCCGAGGTCGCGCTCGCGGCGCGGCTCTGGGGCGAGGCGCGGCGGCATCTGGAAGTCGCCGCCGAGCTCGGCGCGACGGCGCGGACCTATCGCATGCTGGCGGAGCTCGAAGAGGGCGAGCGGGGGGATTCCGAGGCGGCGGCGCGCTGGCTGCGCAAGGCGGCGGAGGCCGCGCCCGATCCGGCCTGGGTCTGCGAGCGTTGCGGCTCGGCCCATCCCGCTTGGTCGGCCCGCTGCGAGAGCTGCGGGGCCTTCGCCTCGCTCGTCTGGCGCCAGCCCAACCGCGCCGAAGCGCCGGCCGTCGCCGCCGCCGAGCGCAGGCGGCTCATGGAGAGCGCCGCCGCCGAGGCGGGAGAGCCGGCGCTCGCACCGGACTCGGTCGCCGCCGCGCGGCTGGTCACCTGAGGGAACGGGGGCCAGTGGCCAGCCAGTCCTGCCCGCGCTAGGCTGGAGGGAACGAAGAGACGCCACACCGGGAGAGAGGACCGATGGACGTGCCGCTTGAGATCCGGTTCCACAACATGGATCCCTCCGACGCGATCGAGGCGCGCGTGCGCGAACGGGTGGAGAAGCTGAACAAGCTCTACGACCAGCTCGTCGCCTGCCGGGTGTCCATCGAGGCGCCGCACAAGCAGCACCGCAAGGGCAATGTCTTCACCGTGCATGTCGACATGTCCGTGCCGGGCCACGAGCTGGTGGTCAGCCACGGCCCCCATCATCCGCAGGAGAAGTACCGCGATCCCGACCTCTACACCGTCCTGAACGAGGTGTTCGAGGCCGCCGAGCGGCAGCTCGTGGAATTCAAGCGGCGCCAGCGCGGCGAGGTGAAGAACCACCGTCCGCCGGGAGGCGGCTCCCTGCCTGCCGAAGGGTAGAATCAGGAACCAGGTACCGGGAATCAGATACAGCCGATCATCCTGGCTCCTGGCACGCCTGAAACCTGATCTTCAACGGCGGCTAGCCGTTGATGATCTCCCCGCCATTGGGGTGCAGCACCTGGCCGGTCATGTAGGAGGACTCCGCGCTGGCCAGGAAGACATAGCACATCGCCACCTCGCCCGGCTGGCCGGCCCGCTTCAGGGGCACGTCGGTTCCGAAGCTCTCGACATGATCCTCGGGGAAGGTTGCCGGGATCAGCGGCGTCCAGATCGGGCCCGGCGCGACGGCGTTCACGCGGATGCCCCGCTCCGCGAGGTTGAGCGCAAGCGAGCGCGTGAAGGAGACGATGGCTCCCTTGGTCGACGAATAATCCAGAAGATGCGGGCTGCCGCGATAGGCGGTGACGGACGTGGTGTTGACGATGGAGGCCCCCTCCTTCAGGTGCCTCAAGGCCGCCTTGGTCAGGTGGAACATGGAGAAGATGTTGGTGCGGAAGGTGGTCTCGAGCTGCTCGGCCGAGATGTCCTCCAGCCGCTCCTGCGGCGTCTGGTCGGCGGCGTTGTTGACCAGCACGTCGAGCCGGCCGAACTCCGCGACGGCGCGCTGCACAAGCTTGCGGCAGAACGCCTCATCGCGGATGTCGCCGGCGAGGGGAAGGCAGCGCCGACCCTCCTTCTCGACCAGGCCCCGCGTCTCCTCGGCGTCGCGCTTCTCATCGAGATAGGCGATGATCACATCGGCGCCCTCCTTGGCGAAGGCGATGGCGACCGCGCGGCCGATGCCGCTGTCGCCCCCGGTGATGAGCGCAATCTTGCCGTCGAGCTTGCCGCTGCCGCGATGCACGTGCTCGGGCTGCGGGTGCGGCCGCATCTTGTATTCGCGGCCGGGCTTGCGGTCCTGATGTTGTGGCGGTTGCCCGCCTTTCCCCTTCCCGCCGGATTTGGCCTTTGCCTGCCGCGCCTCGTCGCGGCGCATGCGCTTGGGCTGCGCGGGCGTGCCGGCGGATTTGCCGCGCGTGGAACGGGGGGAAGGGCGGCGGTCGGCCATGGTCTTCATTCTCCGATGCCAGCGGGACGCTGCGGGGACAACGGAAGGGGCGCGCCGCGCGTTCCTCCCCGGGAAGGCCCGAGAAGGCGCTCCAAAGCGCGGGGTTGACAGGCCGGGTGCGGAAGCTTCACAAACACGGGCGTTCGTCCGTCCGGACGCCGCAGTAGCTCAGCTGGTAGAGCAGCGCATTCGTAATGCGCGGGTCGGGGGTTCGAGTCCCTCCTGCGGCACCATCCCAAGTCATTGCAATGCTTGGCGCGTGGGCGCGCGCGACCGTTGAGCGGCGTCACGTTCTCGGCAAGCCTGTGCAATCCCTGTGTAGTCGTGCCAGGCGATCTGTTCCCGGAGTTCCGGAACGGCAACCGGGTCCAGGCTCTTCAGTCCTTACAGGCGCAGAAGGTCTCAGTATTGGCCGCGAACGGCATTCAGTTCGACCTTTCCACGCCGCGTGGGAAGAGCCGGTGAGGTCCGGTTTGGCGGCCGCAAAGGCAGGGGGCAAGATCCTCGGCCGAGCGAACGGCTCTTACCCGAAATCGGAATGCCGAATGCAATCAGGCTCGTAGTGGCCGGAGAATCCTACCGAGCGATCGCGAGGCGGCTGCGGATTGACAAACACTGTTCTTTCTATCGTGCACCGAGCCTCCGAATGCCCTCGGTGAGGCTATGGTTCCTCAACCATTGCAGCTCCGCGGATGCTCGTCGTCGGCAGATCCGCTATCTTTTCGCCGATACCGGTCTTTGGATCGAGCCGGTAGAGCCATGATTTCGGGCCGTTGCTCGTAGCGTAAAGCGTTCCGTCGGCCCCGAACTCGATGCCTTCAATGTAGGGGCTGGTGTTTGTGATCGGCGCCACTTCAGTGAGCTTGGCTGTGGTCGGGTCAAGCCGATACAGAGTCGCGTTGCCGACCGCGTACATCTCTCCGCTGGTCGGATGAAAAGCGAAATCCTGAATGTCCTTGCCGCCCTCGAAGGGCCCAATATCGGTCGGAACCCCTGTCACCGGGTCAACCCGGTA
>DATIDB010000116.1:0-3182 GCA_035456545.1 Alphaproteobacteria bacterium
GCTCGTCCCGGGCCTGCCGGGCGAGCCCCTCCACCGTCTCGTCGTTGAGGCCGAGATTGAGAACGGTGTCCATCATGCCCGGCATGGAGACGCGCGCGCCGGAGCGCACCGAGACGAGCAGCGGCGTCTTGGGATCCCCGAAGTGCGCCCCGACGATCTCTTCGATGCGCCGCAGCGCCTCCTGCACCTGCCCCTTCAGCTCGTCGGGGTAGGAGCGGGCGTGCTTGTAGAACCAGGTGCAGGCCTCGGTGGTGATGGTGAAGCCCGGCGGCACCGGAAGGCCGAGCGCGCTCATCTCGGCGAGATTGGCGCCCTTCCCGCCCAGGAGATTGCGCATCTCGGCGCGGCCTTCCGCCGCGCCGCCACCGAAGCTGTAAACCCATTTGGCCATGTCCGACCCGAACCCCCGATCCAACCGCGCCCCATGAACGCGCGCGAACTAGCCCTCGATCCGCGAAAAATCGGCGACGCGCCCGAGCGTTGCGGGTATCGCGGCCAAGAGGCGCAGCCGGTTCGCCCGCAGCTCGGCCTCGGGGGCGTTCACCGTGACCTTGTCGAAAAAACCGTCGACGACGGGCCGGAGGCGCGCCAGGAGCCGCATCGCCTCCTCGAACCGCTCGGCATCGAGCGCGGCGGAGAGCGCGCCCGAGGCCTCGCCGAGCGCCGCATGCAGCGCCGTCTCCTCCGGCAGACGCAGAAGGCCTGCATCGACCTCGGGCCCGTAGCGCGTCTTGTCCCTCTGCTCCTCGATCTTGAGGATGTTCGCGGCGCGCCGGAACGCGACCAGGAGATTGGCCCCGTCCTCGCCTTTGAGGAAGCGCTGCAAGGCATCGACGCGCGCCAGAAGGCGCACCAGATCGTCCTCCCCGCCGAGCGCGAAGACGGCGGCGATCAGGTCGTGCCGCACGCCCTTCTCACGCAGATGCACCCTCAGGCGGTCGGCCAGAAATTCGAGCAGCTCGGCCGGTTCGAATTTTCCCTCGATGCCGGCTTGCATCTGCGCCAGAAAAAAACCGGCCTTCCGGAAATACTCCGACAGTCCCAGCCGCAGCCCGTTCTCGACGATGAGGCGAATCACTCCGAGCGCCGCCCGCCTGAGCGCGAACGGGTCCTTCGAGCCGGTCGGCGTCTCGCCGATGGCGAAGAAGCCGGCGAGCGTGTCGATCTTGTCGGCGAGCGCGACCGCGACGCTGACCGGCGCCGTCGGGCAGCGGTCGTTCGGCCCTTGCGGGGCGTAGTGATCGGCGATGGCCTCGGCGACCGGAGCGGGCTCGCCGCCCTCCAGCGCGTAATAGCGGCCCATGACGCCCTGCAGCTCGGGAAACTCGCCGACCATGCCGGTGACGAGATCGGCCTTGGCGAGGCGCGCGGCGCGCTCCGCCTGACTTGCATCGGCGCCGGGAATCCTCTGCGCGATCTCGCGCGCGAGCACGGCGACGCGCCGGGCCTTCTCGGCGAGCGTCCCCAGCTTGGCGTGGAACACGATTTCGCGCAGCGCGGAGAGGCGCTGTTCCAGGGGAATCTTGCGGTCCTGGTTCCAGAAGAACTCGGCGTCCGCGAGGCGCGCGCGCAAGACGCGCTCGTTGCCGGCGACGATCGCCGCCCCGCCGTCCTTGGGCTCGATATTCGCGACCACCAGGAAGCGCGGCGCGAGCTTTCCCGCCCCGTCCTCCAGCGCGAAGTATTTCTGGTTCGCGCGCATGGTGGTGGTCAGCACCTCGGGCGGCAGCGCCATGAAGCGCTCCTCGATATGGCCCATCAGCACCACGGGCCATTCGACGAGGCCCGCCACCTCCTCAAGAAGTGCGGGATCGGGCCTGAGCGCGAGGCTCGCGTCGCGCGCGAGCCGCTCGGCGTCGGTGACGATGCGCTCCTTGCGGTCGACGGGATCGAGCAGGACGAAGGCGGATTCCAGCTTGTCTTTGTAATCGGCGAAGCCCTCGACGCGGATCGCTTCCGGCGCGAGGAAGCGATGGCCGACGGTTTCGTTCGAGGCCTCGTAGCCGGGCTCGCCGATGGGCCGCGCGCCGAACAGCGCCAGCACGCCGCGTAACGGCCGCACCCACTCGAAATCAGGCCCCGGCCAGCGCATCGATTTCGGCCAGGGGAATGCGCGCAAGGTGTCGCTGAGGGCTTCGGCGACGACCTCCGCCGTCGGCCGCCCCGCCTTCCTCGCC
This sequence comes from Alphaproteobacteria bacterium, assembly GCA_035456545.1. GTDB lineage: Bacteria > Pseudomonadota > Alphaproteobacteria > JAREAF01 > JAREAF01 > JAREAF01. The sequence goes on from DATIDB010000116.1 coordinate 2,178, forward strand.
ACGGCGAACCAGAAGACGCCCTTGCCCGTGTCGCGCTGCTCGGCCTGATCGAGGCTGGCCAAGCCGGCGCCCTTCAAGAATCCCTGGATCGCCTGATCGGGCGCGCCGACGCGCGGGCCGCGCCGCTCTTCGGTCACGTCCGGCTGGCGCTCGGGCAGGCCCTCGACCGCGAGCGCGAGGCGGCGCGGCGTGACATAGCTGCGCGCATCGGTGAAACCGAGGCCCGCGGCGGTCAGCTTCTCCGTCATCAGGCGGCGGAAATCCTCCGCCGCGCGGCTCTGCATCCGCGCCGGGATTTCCTCGGTGAACAGCTCGATCAGGAGCTCGGGCATCGCCGCCTCAGCCCGCCGCCGTTTCGCCGGCGAGCCAGGCCTCGCAGCAGGATTTGGCGAGCGCGCGCACGCGGCCGATATAGGCCTGGCGTTCGGTCACGCTGATGACGCCGCGCGCGTCGAGCAGGTTGAAGAGATGCGAGGCCTTGAGGCACTGGTCGTAGGCGGGCAGGGCCAGCGGCCGGGTGCCGTCGAGGAGGCTTCGGCATTCGCGCTCCGCGTCCTCGAAATGGCGCTTCACCAGCTCGGTATCCGCGCGCTCGAAATTGAAGGCGGAGTATTCCCGCTCGGCGCGCAGGAACACGTCGCCATAGGTCTTGCCGCCCTTGTCCTTGGGCACGCCATCCCAGTCGAGGTCGTAGACATTCTCGACGCCCTGCACATACATGGCCAGGCGCTCGAGCCCGTAGGTCAGCTCCATCGAGACCGGGTCGCATTCGATCCCGCCGACCTGCTGGAAATAGGTGAACTGGCTGACCTCCATGCCGTCGAGCCAGACCTCCCAGCCGAGGCCCCAGGCGCCGAGGGTCGGGCTCTCCCAATCGTCCTCGACGAAGCGGATGTCGTGCAGAAGGGGATCGATGCCGAGCGCCTCGGTCAGGCTGGCGAGATAGAGCGCCTGCGCCTCGGCCGGCGCCGGCTTCATGATCACCTGGAGCTGATAGTAATGCTG
>DATIDB010000117.1:0-2487 GCA_035456545.1 Alphaproteobacteria bacterium
CAAGCGCCTGGTCCAGGAGGTCAAGCGCAACCTGCCGCCCGAGCGCATCTTTGTCGCGGGCTCCGGCGTCGGCGGCTGGGCGGCGCTGCTCGCCGCGCGCGATCCGTTCCGCAAGTTCAACGCTGCGATCGCGCTCGAGCCGGCGATGGTCGGGCCGGGGGTTCCGCGCAACGAGACCTGGACGGCGGCGGCCGCGCGCCATCGCGCCTGGCTTGCCTCGGGCGGGTCCATCCCGGCGCTGGTCTTGGCCACGCCGGGATCCACACCGGAAAGCGACGGCCTTGCCGAGCTGACCGCCGCGGCGCCCGATCTCGCCCTGCGCCCCGCCGGGGCCGATGCTGCGGCCGAAGCCCGCTCGATCCGCGCCTATATCGACTGCCGGGTGAAGGATCCGACCGGTCCCTGCGCGGCTCCGGAAAGCTGATCGGCCTTAAGGTTCATTCGCCGACGAGCAGCGGGCGTCAGGATCACTCCGCTGCCCTGCCGGCGCGCTGCGTCACCTCGATCGCCGGCGGATTGCGCAGCGTCTGATAGACCACGCAATAGCGCTCCGTCAGCTTCTGGAGGCTGGCGAGCTTCTCCGCATCGGCGTCGGTGTCGAGATCGAAACGGAGCCGAATCGCCTGGAAGCCGACCGGCGCCGCCTTCTCCACGCCGAGCGTGCCGCGGAAATCGAGATCGCCCTCGGCGGAGACGGTCCCGCCCCGGAGCTCGATGCCGAGCGCGGTCGCCACGGCCTTCACCGTGACCCCGGCGCAGGCGACCAGCGCCTCCAGGAGCATGTCGCCCGAGCAGGCGAAGGATCCGTCGCCGCCGGTCGCCGGATGCAGCCCGGCCTCGACGAGCGCGCGGCCGGTGTCCACCTTGCAGACGATGTTGGCGTCGTCGAGCGCGCCCTTGGCCTTCAGCGTGATCAGCGCCGCCGACGCATCGTCGCGGTAGCGGGCCTTCAGGGGCGCCTGGAGCGCGCGCAAGCTCTCTGCATCCATGGGACATCTCCGAACGTGAGCGGTGACGCAAGGGGCGGCGATGCTATGCATCGAAAGAGGTGGTTGCAACGATTCGATCGGAAGGGCTTGACAGCGCGATCAGCGCCCAATACGGTCCTGCGCACAGCGCCGATTTGAGCGACAGCTTGCGGGCGCTTTACAAATGCAGCTAAAGCGTTGGGCAAGTCCCGCCCAGCCAGATGCTGCGGCGGGTTTTTTGTTGGCCCGGCCGCTTGGACTTCGAAGGCAAGAAGTCCCTCCGGCCCGGTATCCAAGGAACGCCCGCCAGACGTGGAACCGCTTCGGTCATCGGAGCGCGGGCGAGATTCTCATCTCTCCTCCGCTTCGCCGGCCGAGGCCCTTGGAACCGGACGGAGGAAGACATGTCCATCACCAGACGCACATTGGTCGCCGCCGCGGCGGCGGTGGCTTTCGGGGCCACCTTGCCGGCCGTAGCCGCTGAGAAGCCGAGCGCAATCGGCCTCGACTACGCCTATTACAATCCCGTCAGCCTGGTCCTGAAGAGCAAGGGCTGGGTCGAGGAGGAATTCGCCAAGGACGGCATCGACATCCGTTGGGTGCTGAGCCTCGGCTCGAACAAGGCCCTCGAATATCTGTCGAGCAGCTCGGTCGATTTCGGCTCGACCGCCGGCGCCGCCGCGCTGCTCTCGCGCATCAACGGCAATCCGATCAAGTCGGTCTATATCTACTCAAAGCCCGAATGGACCGCGCTCGTCACGCGCGTCGATTCGCCGATCCAGAAGGTCGAGGACCTCAAGGGCAAGCGCATCGCGGCGACGCGCGGCACCGACCCTTACATCTTCCTCTTGCGCGTCCTCGACCAGCACGGGCTCGGCGAGAAGGACGTGAAGATCGTCCTCTTGCAGCACCCGGACGGCAAGACCGCGCTGGAGCGCGGCGACGTCGACGCCTGGGCCGGGCTCGACCCGCACATGGCGCAGTCGGAGATCGAGGGCAAGTCGCGGCTGTTCTTCCGCAACGCCGATCTCAACACCTACGGCTTCCTCAATGTGCGCGAGGAATTCGCCGCCCAGCATCCCGATCTCGTCGAGCGCCTGATCCGGGTCTACGAGCGCGGACGGCAATGGGCGCTCGAGAATCCGCAGGAGCTCCAGACGATCCTCGCCAAGGAGGCGAAGCTGACGCCGGAGGTCGCCGCGCGGCAGCTCGAGCGCACCGACCTCTCCAATTCGAGGATCGGCGAGGTGCATCGCGAGGCGATCCTGGGCGCGGGGGCCGTGCTTCAGTCGGTCGGCATCATTCCGGCGGACACGGACGTCGCAAAGACCGCCGATGCGCTGATCGATCCCAGCTTCGGCGCCAAGCTCGCGCAGAACTGATCTGACGTGAACGGGAGGGAGGCCATGAGCAGCATCCAGGCCATCGGCAAGGTCAAGCTCGCTTTGGCCTCCCGCCCGGAGGCGTCGCCCCCCCCGCTGAGCCTCCCGAGGCGGCGGGGGCGCACCTCCATCCCGTT
>DATIDB010000118.1:0-2417 GCA_035456545.1 Alphaproteobacteria bacterium
GCCGCCTCGGCATCGCGGCCCTCCACCCGGAACTTGGCGAAGGAGGTCATGTCGAAGAGCCCGACCTCGTCGCGCACGGCCTTGTGCTCGGCGGCGCTCGCCTCGAACCAGTTCTGGCGTTTCCAACTATAGCGATAGGCGGCTTCCACCCCCTGGGGCGCGAACCAGTTGGCGCGCTCCCAGCCCGCCACCTCGCCGAAGCAGGCGCCCGCCGAGGCGAGCCGCTCGTGCAAAGGCGAGGTGCGCACGCCCCGCGCGGTCGCCGCCTGGCGGTAGGGGAAGTGATCCGCGTAGAGCAGGCCTAGCGCCTCCTTGGCGCGCGCGATCAGGTAGCGCCGGTTGCCCTGGAAGCCTTGCATGCGGCGGATGTCGACGTCCCAGAGGTCCATGGTCGGCTCGCCGGCCTGCATCCATTCGGCGAGCGCCTTGCCCGCGCCGCCGGCCGATTGGATGCCGATCGAGTTGAAGCCGCAGGCAAGCCAGAAATTCTTCAGCTCCGGCGCTTCGCCGAGGAGATAGCGGTCGTCGGGCGTGAAGCTCTCCGGCCCGTTGAAGAAGGTGTGGATGCCGGCGGTCTGGAGGATCGGCAGCCGCGCCATCGCCTGCTCCAGGATGGGCTGGAAATGGTCGATGTCGGGCGGAAGCTGATCGAAGCAGAAGTCCTCAGGGATGCCGTCCACGGCCCAGGGCTTCGCCTCCAGCTCGAAGCAGCCGAAGAGGAGCTTGCCGGCATCCTCCTTGTAGTAGGTCTGCTCGTCGGGCACGCGCAGCACCGGCAGGCCGCGCGGCAGGTCGGCGATCGGCTCGGTCACGATGTAAAAATGCTCGCAGGCCTGGAGCGGCACGGAGACGCCCGCCATGCGGCCGACCGCGCGCCCCCACATGCCGGCGCAATTCACCACATGCTCGGCGCGGATCGCGCCTTCCGCCGTCTCCACGCCGGCGGCGCGGCCTTTCTCCTTGAGGATTCCGGTGACCTTGATCTGCTCGAAGATCTTCACGCCCTTCTGGCGCGCGCCCTTGGCGAGCGCGAGCGCGATGTTGGCGGGATCGGCCTGCCCGTCCTTGGCGAGATAGACGCCGCCGACCACATCCTTGGTCTCCAGGAGCGGATAGCGCTCCTTGATCTCGCGAGGCGTGAGGCGCTCGACCTCCAGGCCGAAGGTCTTGGCCATGGACGCTCCGCGCAGGAACTCCTCCATGCGCTCTTGGGTCAGCGCCGCGCCGATCGAGCCGACCTGACGATAGCCGGTCGCGACGCCCGTCTCGGCCTCGAGCCCCGCATAGAGCTCGGCCGAGTATTTCGCGAGCATGGTCAGGTTCTGCGTCGCGCGGAGCTGTCCGATCAGCCCGGCGGCGTGCCAGGTGGTGCCGGAGGTGAGCTGCTTGCGCTCCAGGAGCACGACGTCGGTCCAGCCGAGCTTGGCGAGATGATAGGCGAGGGAACATCCGACCACGCCGCCCCCGACGATGACGACGCGCGCTTCTCTCGGGAGATCGGCCATGGCGGTCACACCCTCATGCGGCTGTTGTCGGGATCGTAGGCGGCGCCGTCGCAGACGCTGGCCTCGCGGCGCGCGCCGAAGATGTCGATCTCCAGCGGCGTGCCGGGCGCCGCCATCGCGCGCTCGACGAAACCCAGCGCCAGCGAGCGGCCGATGCGATGGCCGTAGCCGCCGGAGGTGACGAAGCCGACGCGCGCTCCGCCCGCATGCACGATGGCGAAGGGCAACGCGTCGGCCGTGCCGTTCGCGACCGTGAGCAAGACCGAGACCAGCTTCGGATGCTGGCCGCTGTTGCTCATCACCGCCTCCTTGCCGACGAAACCGGGCTTGTCCAGCCGCAAGAGGCGGTCCATGCCGACCGCCTTGACGGGCTGGTCCAGCATCAGGTCGGACTTCCAAGCCCGGTAGCCTTTCTCAAGCCGCAGCGAATCGAGCGCATAGAGGCCGAAATCCGCAAGACCCAGATCGGCCCCCGCCGCCATCAGAGCCTCATAGACGGCGGCGGCGTGTTCCATCGGCAGATGCAGCTCGTAGCCCAGCTCGCCGGTCTCGGTCATGCGCATGGCGGTGACCGGGGCGGAGCCGATCGTGATCGCCTTCAGCGCCATCCAGGGAAATGACGCCGTCGAGAGATCGGCGTCCGTGACGCGGGCGAGAATGTCGCGCGACTTCGGCCCCGCCAGCACCAGCGTGTCATGGGCCGGGGTGAGATTGGCGAGCCGCACGCTCCCGTCCTGCGGAAGGTGCCGCGTCAGCCAATCCCGGTCGTGCCATTCCGCGCCCGCACCGGACATGATCCAGAAGCGGTCGGGAGCCAGCGCCGCGATCGCCGCCTCGGCAAGAACTCCGCCCCGGGGCGAGAGGAAATAGCCGAGGCCGCAGCGCCCGGCGCGCGGCAGGCGCGTCGCGATC
>DATIDB010000119.1:0-2579 GCA_035456545.1 Alphaproteobacteria bacterium
CGCTGAAGCTGCAGCTCCTCCTCGGTCTCGTAGCAGGGATAGAGGAAGCCTTTTCCCTGAAGCCGCTCGGCCGCCTCGGCGTAGCGCGGCAACCGGTCGGACTGCCGCAGATGCTCCTGCCAGTCGAGACCGAGCCAGGCGAGGTCCTCCTCGATGCCGCGCGCGAAGGCGTCGGTCGAGCGCTCCCGGTCGGTGTCGTCGAGGCGGAGTATGAAGACCCCGTCCTCCTTACGCGCGAACAGCCAGTTCGCCAGCGCCGCGCGGGCGTTGCCGACATGCAGGCGGCCCGTGGGGCTCGGCGCGAAGCGGACGCGGGTGGAAGCGGACACCGCGCGTCCTACTCCCTCCCCCCCACGAGGGGGAGGGCTGGGGAGGGGGGGCGCCCGCGCCAGGCCATCGTGCGGCGGCTACCCCCCACCCTGGCCCTCCCCCTCAAGGGGGGAGGGGAAAACTGCGCGCGCTCGGCCCTCATCACTTGACCCGGAACGCATTGGTGATCGGGTAGCGCCGGTCGCGGCCGAAGGCGCGGCGGGTGATCTTGACGCCCGGCGGCGCCTGGCGGCGCTTGTACTCGGCGGTGTCCACCATGCGCCAGACCTTCAGCACGGTCGCGCGGTCGTGTCCGCGCGAGACGACGTCCTCCACCGAAAGATCGTGCTCGATGATGCCGTGCAGGATGTCGTCGAGGACCGCATAGGGCGGCAGAGTGTCCTGATCGGTCTGATTCGGCTTCAGCTCGGCGCTGGGCGGCTTGGTGATGACGCGCTCTGGGATGACGCGGCCCGCCGGGCCAAGCGCTCCGGCGGGAAGGGTCTGGTTGCGCCAGCGGCTCAGCGCGAAGACGGTCATCTTGTAGACGTCCTTCAGCACCGAATAGCCACCGCACATGTCGCCGTAAAGTGTCGCGTAGCCCACCGACATCTCCGACTTGTTGCCGGTCGACAGCACCATGTGGCCGAACTTGTTGGAGAGCGCCATCAGCGAGATGCCGCGCGCGCGGGCCTGGATGTTCTCCTCGGTGGTGTCGCGCGGCATGTCGTTGAAGATCGGCTTCAGCATGCCCTCGAAGGCGGCCATCGCCGGCTCGATCGGGACGGTATCGAGCCGGATTCCGAGGAGCTTCGCCACCTCGGCCGCATCCTCAAGGCTCTCGCGGCTGGTGAAGGGCGAGGGCATCATCACCGCATGCACCTTCTCGGGGCCGAGCGCGTCCGCCGCGACCACGGCGGTCAGCGCCGAATCGATCCCCCCGGAGAGGCCGAGCAACACGCCGGGGAAGCGGTTCTTGCCGACATAGTCGCGCAAGCCCAGCATCATCGCGGCGTAGATCGATTCCAGCCCATCGGCCGGCTTGGCGAGCGGACCGCCCTCGCAGATCCACCCGTCGCCCTCGCGCCGCCAGCGGGTCAGCGCGACCGTCTCCGCGAAGGAGGGAAGCTGCGCGGCGAGGCCAAGATCGGGGTTGATCACGAAGGAGGCGCCGTCGAAGACGAGCTCGTCCTGCCCGCCCACCTGGTTGACATAGGCGAGCGGCAGGCCGCTTTCGCTCACGCGCGCCACCGCAAGCTGGGTGCGGATGTCGTGCTTCTCGAATTCGAAGGGCGAGCCGTTCGGCACCAGCAGCAGCTCGGCCCCGGATTCCTGGAGGCATTCGGCGGCGTCCGGGGTCCACATGTCCTCGCAGACCATGACCCCGAGCCGCACGCCCCGGAACGGCATCGGCCCCGGAAGCGGCCCTGAGGCGAAGAGGCGCTTCTCGTCGAAGACGCCGTAATTCGGCAGGTCGTGCTTGTAGCGGATGGAGGCGATGCGCCCCTCGTCCAAGAGAAGAGCCGCGTTCATGACCTTGGCCCCATCGCGCCACGGGGAGCCGATGATCAGGGCGGGTCCGCCCCCGGCCGTCGCCTGCGCAAGGCGCTCCACGGCGGCCATCGGGGCATCGACGAAGGCGGGCTTCAGGACCAGGTCCTCAGGCGGGTAGCCGGAGACGACCAGTTCAGAGGCCAGCATGAGGTCGGCCCCGAGGCGCGCCGCCTCCTCCCGCGCCTTGAGGATGCGCTGAACATTGCCCTCGACCCCGCCCACGGTCGGGTTGAGCTGGGCGAGGGCGATGGCGAGGCGATCGGTCATGATGGGCAGGAAGCTAGGAACCGCGCCGGGCGCTGTCAAATCGGCAGATGCATGGCGGCGATGCTAAGATGGACGCCCATGACCCGCACCCCCGGCGCGCTTGCCCTCGAGCTCTGGCGGCTCTTCGACGCGGCCCGCTTCGCCGAGGTGGAGCCCCTGCTCGCCCCGGATTTCGTCTGCGAATGGCCGCAGACCGGCGAAATCTTCCGGGGAGCGGCCAATTTCATCGCCGTCCAGGAGAACTATCCCGGCCGCTGGCGCTGCACGGTCGAGCGGCTGATCGAGAGCGGCCCGGAGGCCGTCACGCGCACCCGCGTCAGCGACGGCCCGACACACACCTTCGCGCTTTCCTTCTTCGAGGCGCCGGCGGGGCGCATTCGGCGGCTGACCGAGTTCTGGGCCGATCCCTATGCCCCGCCGCAGGATCGGGCGCAACGGGCGGAGCGGAA
>DATIDB010000120.1:0-8546 GCA_035456545.1 Alphaproteobacteria bacterium
GTAACGCAGCAGGATCAGGCGGTCGGCATCCTCGCCATAATACGCCTCTTTCAAGGCGTTCCAGGCAAAGCCCACGGTGCCGCTTTCCTTCGCCAGCCCTTCGAGCCGTCCGTAGACGGTGTTCGCGCCCTCATAGGAGAAAATTCCCGAAAGCTGAAACGGGTTGGCGCGGATGAGCCGCTCGAAGCTGTCCATGATCCAGGGCACGTGCCGCACGCACGCGACCACCCGCGCCTTCGGGAACAGGCGCTTCAGACCCGACAGCTTTGCGCACCACAATCGATGGCCGTCGAAAATCGTGCGCTCCGGCTCCACGGTCTCGTAGAAGGACCCGAACGCGCCCTGAAGGATACGCTCGCGCGCGGCATCGTCCAGGAAGACCGCGGACTCGCCCTTGGCGCTCACCGCCTCCTGCAGCGCGATATAGATCCCGGCCATGGGGCTGGAAATCCCCGCATGGAAGCGGGATTCTGCCGCAGGAGCGCGGCGAGAAGCGTCGAGCCCGACCGGGGCAGGCCGGAAATGAAGTGGATCGGATGGTTCATTATTTCTGAGAACCTGACCAAGACGGACGGGAGGGCGAACGAATATATCCCAAGCCATCCGGATTTTCAGCCCCGGCCTTACGGCGCCGGCGGAACGCGCGCTATATCAAGGCGAGCGGAAGGGAGGGCGTCGATACCATGGAAGACAAGACCCGCACCGAGCTCGAAGCGGCCGCGTTCCGGCGGCTGGTCCGGCATTTTCGCGAGCGACCGGACGTCCAGAACATCGACCTGATGAACCTCGCCGGTTTCTGCCGCAACTGCCTGTCGAAATGGTACCGCGCGGAAGCGGCCGAGCGCGGCATCGCGATGACGGACCCAGATGCGCGAGAGATCATCTACGGCATGCCCTACGAGGAGTGGAAGGCCAAGCACCAGAAGGAGGCTTCGCCGGCGCAGAAGGTCGCCTTCGACGCCGCCCACAAGCACTGACGCGGGCAGGCAACCTCCACCTTGCATGGCGGCCAGCCGGTCGATATGGTCGCCGCCTTCGCCGTCCCGCGCCCCGCGCGGGAGCCGCCAGAGATCAGGGGAATTGAAGGGTCATGGCCGAAGGTGCGCGCAAGCCCGCCGGCGCCGGCGGCATCGCCGGCGAGCGGTTGAAATCCTTCATCGAGCGCATCGAGCGCCTCGAGGAGGAGAAGACCGCCCTTAGCGGCGACATCAAGGAAGTCTATTCGGAGGCCAAGGGCGTCGGCTTCGACACCAAGATCATGCGCCAGCTCATCCGCCTCAGGCGCATGGACCGTGCCGATCGGCGCGAGCAGGAAGAGCTTCTCGATCTCTACAAGCGCGCCATCGGCCTTGAATAGCCGATCCTCGGGCGCGGATCGCGCGGGGCCGTAGCCATCCGGTCGGCGCCCTCCTCGAGGGCCGCCCGCCTCGCTGCAACAAGCGCGGCTGACGCCGGAGCCTAGAAGAGCCGGGTCAGTGCCGGCTCTGGCCGTCGGCGATCTCGGACATCTCGTCTTTCAATCTCAGTTTTTGCCGCTTCAGCTGCGTGATCAGTCCAGTGTCGGGGAGGGGTCGCATCTCTTCCTGTCGGATCAGCTCTTCTAGCCCTGCATGCTTTTCCTTGAGGACTTGCAGATGCTCCTCACGCGACATATCAGCACCTCCGCGATAATGGTCGACACGGCATCTATCACCGTCGATGCTACGCCCCGCCCGGGCGGGTGTAAACGACCCTCGGGAGGCAGGCCGGGAAGGGAGTCCAAGGGCGATGGCGGAGAGCGGGAGGAAGGCGCGTCTGGTCGTCGGAATCAGCGGCGCCTCCGGCGTGATCTATGGCGTCAGGCTTTTGAAATTACTCAAGAAATTGCCGGTCGAGACGCATCTGGTGATGACCCGTTCGGCCGAGCTCACCCTGGCCTATGAAACCGATCTCAAGGTCTCGGACGTACAGGCGCTGGCCGACTCGGTTTACCCCGTGAGCGACATGGGCGCGGCGCTCTCCTCGGGCTCCTTCCGGACCATCGGGATGGTGGTCGCGCCGTGCTCGGTGAAGAGCCTCGGCGAGATCGCCGTCGGCGCCACCTCGAACCTCCTGACGCGGGCCGCCGATGTGACCTTGAAGGAGCGGCGGAGGCTGGTGCTGATGCTGCGCGAGACCCCGCTGCATCTGGGGCATCTGCGCGCGATGCTGGCCGTGACCGAGATGGGCGCGGTGATCGCCCCGCCGGTCCCGGCCTTCTACGCCCGTCCGCAAAGCCTTGAGGAGATGGTGGACCACACCCTCGGCCGCGTGCTCGACCTCTTCGGGCTGGAAAGCGGTACGGTCAGGCGCTGGGGCGAAGCGGGGACTCGCCGCAAGCGCCTCCTGCCGACGCGCAAGGCCTAAAGGGCGGAGAGGAGCGTCTCCGCGAGCCGGCGCGCCTCCTCCGCCCCGACCTTCCGCCAGCCGAGATAGGCGGCAAGATTGCCGCCGGCAAGCGCAGGATCGACCGCCCCTTCGCCAGGGCTTGGCAGAAACACGGCCCTGGCCAGCATTTCCTGCGCCGCTTTCTCGCCCTGCAGCTCCGCCTCCAGGAGCTTCGCCCGCACTTGCTCCGTCGAAACCGGCGCGGCGCCCAACGCATCGGCTTTCAGTGCCCGCCGCAGCGCGCGGATGGGCTCGACCGCGCCCCCGCGCCACGACGCGACCGCCGCCTCCAGCGCAACGAAGTCGGCGCGCGCCAGCGCCTTGCCGCAGCGCGCGGCCCAAAGCGCGAAGAGGAGGATGTTGACATCGCAGCCGAAGCGGTCCTGGAGCGCCAGGCAAGCGGGAGCGACGCCCGGCCGGGCGTAGAGATCGAGGGAGAAGGACCAGAACGGGAAGTCCTCCCCGCCGGACGCGCCGCCGGTCACCCCTCCCCGCCCACATAGATGCCGAGGCCGCGCGCGGTCAGCACCAGAGCGCTATCGGGGTCCACGGCCTGGTAATGCTCGATCGCCTCGGCGATGGGCACATCCACCACGCGCCGGTTCTGCCAGGCGACCATGCGGTCGAAGCGCCCTTGCGCGATCAGGTCCACGGCATGCGTGCCGAAGATCGAGGCCATCAGCCGGTCGCGCGAGGAGGGCATGCCGCCGCGCTGCACATGGCCCAGCACGGTCACCCGCGTTTCCGCGCCGGTCAGCTCGGAGATGCGCTCGCCAATATACTGGCCGATCCCGCCATAGGTGCGCCCGCCCGATTTGTGCGCCTGCGTCACCGGCTTGCCGTCCTCGGTGCGGACGGCCTCGGCGACCACGACCAGGGCGAAGTTGCGCCCGGTCTCCTGCTTCATCTCCGCGATCCGCTCGGCGACCCGATCGAGGCGGTATGGAATCTCCGGCAGCAGGATCACGTCGGCCCCGCCGGCGATTCCGGCGGCGAGCGCGATATGCCCGGCATCGCGGCCCATCACCTCCAGCACCATGACGCGGCTGTGGCTGGCGGCCGTCGGCTGCAGCCGGTCGAGCGCCTCGGTCGCGACATCGACCGCGGTCGCGTAGCCGATCGAGACCTCGGTCAAGCCGATGTCGTTGTCGATGGTCTTGGGAATGCCGACCAGCGGAAAATCGCCCTGCTCGGCAAGGCGACGCAGGATCGAGAGGCTGCCGTCCCCGCCGATGCCGATCAGCGCGTCGATCCGCAGCTCCCGGAGGCCGTCGATCACCTCCTGCGAGCGGTCGACCTTCCGGCCTTCGATGGGGAAGGCGAAGGGATCGCCCTTGTTGGTGGTGCCGAGGATGGTCCCGCCCTGCCGCAGCACCGTGCCGGGGAACATGTCGACGGTCAGCTCCTCGTATTCGAGGGGGCGGGTCAAAAGGCCGGCCGTGCCGTTGCGGATGCCGATCACCGTCCAGCCATAGGTGCGGGTGGCCCGGAACACCACGGCCCGGATCGCCGCGTTGAGGCCGGCGCAGTCGCCGCCGCTGGTGAGGATGCCGATGCGTTGGATCGCGGTCATTCTGCTCTGCCAAGCTCCCGAATGTCGGACGCGTTAGGGCCGACCTCCCCGCTTCCCGGAAGTCTCGGCATTCCCTCGGGCGCGTCAACCCGAAAGGGCCGGGCGCCCCCGAGCCGCGGCATGACCGAATGGTCCCGATCCGGTATCATCGGCCCATGGACGATCTGGCCGAATTGCGCCGGCAGCTCGAGGAGCTGCGCAGCGAGCACAGGGACCTCGACGACGTCATCCGCCGCCTCGTCGAGAGCGGTCCCTACGACCAGATCCAGATGCAGCGCTTGAAGAAGCGGAAGCTGGTGCTGAAGGACCAGATCGCCCAGCTCGAAAGCAAGCTCCTGCCGGACATCATCGCCTGAGAGGGAGCCCTTCGGCTTGCGCTCCAGGCCGCCCTCCCTATAATCCGCAGCCCTTTCGCAGTTCGCTTTTGCAGAGCCGAGTTTCTCATGGTGCGCGGACATCCGCTGGTCGCAATCCTGATGGGCAGCCAGTCCGACTGGGAGACCCTGAAACGCGCCGCCGCCGTGCTGGAGGCGCTCGGCATCCCCCATGAGGCGAGGATCGTCTCCGCGCACCGCACGCCCAAGCGGCTTTACGATTACGCGCAAGGCGCGCGCGACCGCGGCCTCAAGGTCATCATCGCCGGGGCGGGCGGCGCGGCGCATCTCCCCGGCATGGTCGCCTCCCTGACGCCGCTGCCGGTCTTCGGCGTGCCGATGGAAAGCAAGGCCTTGAAGGGCATGGACAGCCTGCTCTCCATCGTGCAGATGCCGGCCGGCATCCCGGTCGGAACGCTCGCCATCGGCGAGGCCGGCGCGACCAACGCTGCGCTGCTCGCCGCCGCCGTGCTGGCGCTGACCGATCCGGCCGTCGCCCGCGCCCTCGACGATTGGCGGCACCGGCAGACCGCCGCGGTGGGCGACGCTCCGCAGCCCCCCGCCTGACGGGCCGCGACGATCCCATGACAAGCTCCGCGGATACCGGCCAGCGTATCCAGCCCGGCTCGACGATCGGCATCCTCGGCGGAGGGCAGCTCGGCCGGATGGCGGCCATGGCGGCGGCCCGCCTCGGCTATCGCTGCCATATCTACTGCCCCGATCCGCAATCGCCCGCTTTCGACGTCGCGGCCGCCCGCACCGTCGCGGCCTATGAGGACGAGGCGGCGCTGACGCGGTTCGCCGAGGCGGTGGACCTGATCACGCTCGAATTCGAGAACGTACCGGCGTTGACGGCCGAGCGGCTCGCCGCGCTCAGGCCTTTCCGTCCGGCGCCCGCGATCCTCGCCATCGCGCAAGATCGCCTCAAGGAGAAGGACTTCCTCGCCGCCATCACCGTTCCGACCACCCGCTACCAGGAGGTCGCCCGGGCGGAGAGCCTCGAGCGCGCGGTGCGCGACCTGGGGCGTCCGGCGATCCTGAAAAGCGCCCGCTTCGGCTATGACGGCAAGGGGCAGGTGCGCATCGACGCCGACACCGATCTCGACGAGGCCTGGCGGCGCATGGGCGGCGCGGTCGGCATCCTCGAGGGCTTCGTCGATTTCGCCATAGAGGCCTCGGTCATCGTCGCGCGCGGCCTCGAAGGGCAGATTGCGACCTATGTCCCCGTCGAGAACCAGCACCGCAACCACATCCTCGACACCACGATCGCCCCGGCGCGGGTCTCGCCGGAGGTGGCGATGCGGGCCGAGGCGATCGCCCGCCACACCGCCGAGGAGCTGAAGCTCGTCGGGCTCCTGGCGGTGGAGATGTTCGTCACGCCCGAGGGCGAGGTGCTGGTCAACGAGCTGGCGCCGCGGCCGCACAATTCCGGCCACTGGACGATGGATGCCTGCGTCACCGATCAGTTCGAGCAGTTCATCCGCGCCGTCGCCGGCCTGCCGCTGGGCTCGCCGAACGCGCATTCGGACGCGGTGATGAAGAACCTCCTGGGCGATGAGGTGGAGCGCTGGCCGGAGATCCTGGCCGAGCCCGGCGCCAAGCTGCATCTCTACGGCAAGCGCGAGGCGCGGCCCGGCCGCAAGATGGGCCATGTGACGCGCCTTTCGCCCAAGCACCCACAGCGGCCGCGGTGAGCCATCCTATCCCGCCTTGCGGGACCTTTGCGCAATGGGTTCCCTCGCCCTTCGAGGGCCGCTTCGCGGCCACCTCAGGGTGAGGAAACCTTGGAAAACCTCCTCATCCTGAGGTGCGAGGCGATAGCCGAGCCTCGAAGGAGAGGAGGTTTGTAAAAGTCCCCTCGCGGGAGAGCCAAGTATTCACCGCGCCACGCGATCGCGACCGCGCCGGCCCGCCTGGCGGAACAGATAGACCGGGTTGGGCAGCCAGCGCAGCGGCGCGGCGAGGCGCTGCGCCGCCTGGGGCAGCCGCATCGCATCGGCGATGCGGCGATCGAGGAAACGCCAGCTCTCCTCGAGATCCGGCGAGCGGTCGTCGAGCCAGGCCAGAAGCGTGGAGCCGTAGACCCCGGCGAGCAGCGCCCGCTTGGTGTAGAAGTTGAAATCCGTCGCGGTGTCCCCCGCCGCGTACCAGATCGCATCGACCGTGCGGTAGAGCAGGCGCAGCGCCAGGGGTCCGTTCTGTGGCAGCGCCAGCACTGCGAGGGCGCGGCGGATGGCCTCGCGGTCGCGCGCATAGAGCTCGAGCCTGCGGCGCACCCCAAGCGCGACCCGCTCGCGCACCTTGAGCGCCGCCAGGTCCTCCCGCTCCAGCGCCGCCAGCATGCGCCGGTCGGCCTCCAGGCTCATGAACTCGATCATCTCGACCGGCCCGCCGGGAAAGGCGTTCGCGGCTTCGGCGGGGCTCAGCCCCAGATCGCGCGCCCCGGCCATCATCGCCACCCCGGTCCAGCCGTCGAAGGGCACATGCGCCAGCGTCGCGTCCAGCAAGCTGCGGCGGGTGTCTTCAATCGGCATCGACAGGCTCCTTCGGGGCGCCCGCCCCGCTGCGCTGCATCTCTTCGACGAAAACGAGGCGCGACAGGTCGGTCATTCGCTGCGGATAGAGGATGCCGTCGAGATGGTCGCATTCATGCTGCACCACCCGGGCGTGGAAGCCCGTCGCCTCGCGCTCGATTCGCCCGCCCTCCGCCGTGAGGCCGGAATAGCGGATGCGGGTCCAGCGCGGCACGATGCCGGCGAGGCCGGGAACCGAAAGGCAGGCCTCCCAGCCCTCGGCCCGCTCCTCGGTCAGGGCCACGATCTCCGGGTTGATCAGGACGGTGAGCGGCACCGGCTCCTCCCCCTCCCGCCGGCCGCGCTCCTCGGGCACATGGAAGACCACCACCCGCAGCGGCACATGCACCTGCGGCGCGGCGAGCCCCGCGCCATGGGCGTCCTCCATGGTCTCGATCATGTCGGCGATGAGCGTGCGGATGGCCGGGGCGGCGGGGTCGGGCACGGGATCGGCGCGCCCCCGCAGCACCGGATGGCCCATCCGAGCGATCTTCAGGATTGCCATGGCTTTCCCGATTGTTCCTGCCGCCTTCCCTCAACCATCCAATATAGGGCGGCGCCGCCCGCCAAGGCGAGGCCCAGGCCCGTTTCCGAGCCTTGTGAGCGGGACTTCACAAACGGCTGCACCCGTGTTAAAAGGCCGCGCTTTTTCCGGCGAGCTTCCGTCTACTGAAAGGAGCGGGTGAGATACCGTGCAAGTCGTCGTTCGTGACAACAATGTCGAGCAAGCCCTGCGCGCGCTCAAGAAGAAGATGCAGCGCGAAGGCGTGTTCCGGGAGATGAAGCTCCGCCGCAATTACGAGAAGCCCTCCGAGCGCCGCGCCCGCGAAAAGGCGGAGGCCGTGCGCCGCTACCGCAAGCTGATGCGCAAGCGGATGGACCGGGAAGGCTATTAGAAGTCAGAACACAGAAGTCAGAAGTCAGAGAGCCTGGCCGTACCGCCGGGCTCTTTGTCTATCTGACTTCTGACATCTGACTTCTGACCGCTGACTCCGCGACCGTCCGATAGAGCGGATCGGCATAGGCTTGGTCCTCGACCCAGCAGGAATAGACCAGCTTGATCGCGTGCTCGTCGGCAAGGTCGCTCACCCGCTCCAGGAGAGCCGGCCAGGCGGGCGGGGCCGGGGCATCGGCCATGGGCGCTTCGGGAATCGGCGGCTTGCCGATCGACAGATAGGCCGCCGCCAGCGCCTGCCAGAGCGCGCGCAGCGCAAGCTCGCGATCCTCGCACCAGGGCAGGACGATCCGCGCCGCATGAACGCCCGTCACCATGTGGAGCGCGGTGAAGTCGCCGGTGCCGGCATAGACCTTCAGCGCCGCCCGCGCCAGCCGCCGAGGCGTCTCGGGGGTGATGGCGAGCCATCCCGCGACCGGCGCGAAACCCGCGACGTCGGTCGCCTTCTTCATCTCCGCATCGATCAACGCATCCGCATCGGGCTGGTGGACGAGGGCCGGATCGGCGGAAAGGCGGGCCAGCAGCGCCTCCGGGTCGTCGGAGACCGCGTTTATGTCCAGGCCGCGCCCGGCGCGGAGCGGGAGGTGGCGCGAAGCCCAATAGGCGAGCGCGATGGCCATCTCGCCGTCCGCCTCCGCCTCGATGGCGTAGCCGAGGCGGATCAT
>DATIDB010000121.1:0-3780 GCA_035456545.1 Alphaproteobacteria bacterium
TCGCAGCTCCGGGCCAGGCGCTCGGCCAGCGCGGCCGGCTGGACGAGATCGTCTCGCGCGAACGGCAAATCGAGCAGCGGCAAACCCGATTTCCGGCGGGTCTCGGCAAGGTTCTCAATGCTCCTGGCCGTTTCCGCCAGAACGGGCTCGAAGGCGGAGCGGTCCAGGCCGTTCTCGCCGATGATCTCCGAGAAGCAGCGGGAGGTGTCGTGCTCGAAGCTCATGAGATCCGCTCTCCGTCCGCCGCAACCGAGATCCGTTCGCCCAGCAACGAGGTCCGATGAAGCCGCGTTGCGGGGGCGGCCCGAGGATCAGCTCGGACCGGGCGCCTCGCGAGTCGCCGTCACTCCTTCCGGCTTGCCGACCACCACGAAGGACAGCTTCGCGGGATCGAGCCGTTTGGCGACCCGGCGCACATCCTCCAGCGTGACCGCCTCGATATACTGGTTGCGCTTCTCCGGATAATCGATCCCGAGCTTCTGGATTTGGATGCCGACCAGGAACTGGGCGATCGAGCCGGTGCTGTTCAGGCGCAGCGCGAAGGAGCCGGTGAGGAACGTCTTGGCGTCGGCAAGCTCCTCCTCGGTCGGGCCTTCCTCGGCGATGCGCTTCCATTCCTGGCGGATAAGCTCGATCGATTCGCCGACGCGCGCGTTCTGGGTGCCCACCTGCCCCTGCCAAAGATCGGCGTGGTCAAGGGTGGTGAGCCAGGTCGAGACGCCGTAGGCGAGCCCCCGCTTCTCGCGCACCTCCTCGGTCAGGCGCGAGGCGAAGCCGCCGCCGCCGAGGATGTAATTGAGGAGGAAGGCGGCGTAGAAGTCCGGGTCCTGGCGGTCGATTCCCGGCTGGCCGAAGGAGACGGTGCTCTGCGGCACATCGCGGTCGATGACGGCGGTGCCGCCATAGGCCGAGGGCGCCGGGGGAACGACCGGCCGCTCGGCTTCGAAGGGGAGCGCGCCGAAGGTGCGGTCGAGCAGCGGACCCAGCTCCGCCGGCGTGATGTCTCCGACCACGGCCAGCACCAGATGCTTGCGCAGGAAGGTGAGCCCGACCGCGCGGCGGAGATCCTCGATCGCGATCGCGGCCACGCTTTCGGGCGTGCCCGAGACGGGCCGCCCATAGGGATGGTCTGGGAAGGTCATGCGCCAGAAAGCCTTGGCGGCGATCGCGTCGGGGTCTTCCGCCTCGCGCAGGAGCACGGCGATGAGCTGGGCGCGCACCCGCTCAACCGCGTCCTCATCCAGGCGCAGCTCCGTCAGCGAAAGGCCGAGCAGCTCGAAGGCGAGATCGCGGTACTGCGTGAGGGTGCGCAGGTTCCCCTCGAAGCTGTCGCGCCCGACATCGAAGTCGAAGCCGATCGAATGCTCCTCCAGCGCCTTCTGGAAGGCCTGGCTGTCATACGGCCCCGCGCCCTCGTTCATGAGCGCGCCGAGGAGCTCGGCGGTCCCGGGCCGGGTCGCCTCGTCGACGACGGCGCTGCCGCCGCGGAAGGCCATGGTCATCGAGAGGATCGGGTTGGCGTGATTCTCCACCAGCCAGGCCTCGATCCCGCCCGGGCTCACCACGCGCTCGACCTTGACCGCGGCGCGCGCGGGATCGCCGGCAAGGCATAGGATCAAGGCGAAGCCGAGAGCGGCGAGGCGCTGCATCATCGTCACGTCGCTTCTCCCTAGCTCGTCGGCTTCGGCCGCAACTCGGAGGTGACCGTCACCTCGGGCCGGAACAGCGTGCGCGCCGCCTCGTTCACCTCGGCCGCGGTGACCTCTCCGATGCGATCGGGCCAGGCCTCGATCTCCTGGACATCGCGACCGCTCATCAGCGCCGAACCGATGAGGCGCGGCGCGGTCTGCAGGTTGTCTCGGGCAAGGATCGCGCCATCCTGAAGCTGCTGCTTGGCTCGCGCGACCTCATCCTCGGTGACGCCCGATTTGAGCAACTCGGCGATGACCTTCTCCACCCCGGCCTCGATCTCCTTGAGGTCGCGCCCGGGCCGCGGCGAGCCCCAGATCACGAAGGAGGTGGCGTCGAGGGAATCGGGCCCATAGGCCGAGCCCGCATCGATGGCGATTCCGCCGTCGACGGCGAGGCTGCGATAGAGGCGGCTGACCGTGCTGCCGCCGAGGATCTCCGAAAGCACCTGGAGGGCGTAGACGCGCGTCCCGCCGCCCGAGCCGTGGCTGGGGGCGAGCCACCGGCGCGACCAGGAGGGCTGTTGCACCTGCGCGCTCTCCAGCACCACGCGGCGAGGCGCATAGGCCTCCGGTTCCTGCGGGCGGCGACGCTCCGGCACCGGATGGGCGGCGAGCTTGCCGTAGGTGCGCTCGGCCATGGCCTTCACGGCCTCGGGCGTGACGTCGCCGGCGACGATCACCACCGCGTTGTTGGGCGCGTACCAGGATTTGTAGAAGGCGAGGGCGTCGGCGGTGGTGAGGCCGCGGATCTCGTGTTCCCAGCCGATGGTCGGCTCGCGATAGGGATGGTTCAGGTAGAAGGCGGCGCTGGCCATCTCGCCGAGCTTGGCGCCGGGGTCGCTCTCGACCCGCTGGCGGCGCTCCTCCAGCACCACGTCGCGCTCGGGCAGAACCACCGCGTCGGTCAGTTGCAGATTGGCCATGCGGTCCGCCTCCAGCTCCATCACCAGCTCGAGCCGGTCGACCGCCACGGATTGGAAATAGGCGGTGGTGTCTTGCGTCGTGAAGGCGTTCTCCTCCCCGCCGTTGCGCGCGACGAGGCGCGAGAACTCCCCCGCCGGGTGGGTGGGCGTTCCCTTGAACATCAGGTGCTCGAGGAAATGGGCGATGCCGGACTTCCCCCAGGGCTCGTCGGCGGCGCCGACCCGGTACCAGACCATATGCGTGGCGATGGGAGCGGAGTGATTCTCGACGACCACGACCTGGAGGCCGTTGGCGAGCGTGAAGGTCGTCGGATCGAAGACGCGTCCCTCGGCCGAGGAGCCCAGCAGCAGGAAGGAGGCGAACAGGGCGGCGAGCGGTCGCAGGGCGCGGCTCAACGGGTCCTCCAAGGAGGGTGGCGAACGGCGGGACGGGCCAAAGCTACCGGCTTCGGCCGCCCTCGAACAGTGAACAATCGTTCAGCCTTGCCGGCTCGCCGACCGCTGCCCCGCCTAGAAGATCCCTTCGAGAAGCGCCTTCTTGCGCCGCTTGATGATCGGGGTTTCGCCCGCGGTCACGGGCAGCCCCTGCTCGGCATTGGTCTTCAGCCGCGCCGCCTCGGCCTCGGGATCGACCACATCGCCCGCCGGTTCCGGCTTGCGCCAGAAGATCAAGCCCTCGAGGAAGCCGCGATCGACGGTGTCGAACCCGGCCTCCTGATTGAGCGTGTCGCGGATCGAGGGGTCGCTCTGCCCCGCCTGCTGCAGGAGCGCCGCCTCGCCGGAGGACTGGGTCGAGACCGAGCCCAGGCCGGAGCCGACGACGAGGCCCGACTGCGAGCCGACCACCGCGGAGCGCGCTTGCGATTGGGTGGTGCCCTCCTGCGGCCGCGGCACGCCGGGCTGCGGGGGGCGAAGATTGTAATCGGGCGGCAGAGTCAGGGGCGCATGGCGGACGACGGTGAACTCGTCCGGCCCGCCGCGCTCGACCCCGAAGGTGTTGCGCAGGCTCGAGCAGCCGCCCAGCGAAGCCGCCAGGATCGCGGCGGCGCTCAGGGCGAGTAGGCGTTTGGTCATCGTGATCCGGCCATGGGTATTAGCGTTAGCGTGCCGCCGTCTTTTTAGACCCTTCGGGGCGGCGGAACAACCCATCCGTGATCAAAAAGAGT
>DATIDB010000122.1:0-7187 GCA_035456545.1 Alphaproteobacteria bacterium
ACGGCGTCGAAAGCGACCGCCGCCCGAAGCTGAGGGTCCTCCAGCTCGTCCTCGACCACATCGGCGATGTTGATGGCGAGGAGGCGGAGGAATTCGCGCATCTCGTCGCGGCCGAGGGAGCGGATCGCCCATCCCATCCGCGCCAGCCTCGTGAGGTCGGAACGCGTCGCGCCGGACCCCAGCCGCGGCGGCGGCTCGCCCCGGAACGGTTCGAGGGCCTTGGCGAAGCGGAGCAGTCGGCCTCGCAGCCGCACCCAGGCGTCCCGATCCGAGATCGAGAGGCCTTCGGCGCGCGCGGGATCGGAGGGGAGGACCATGGGCGCGCGCCCCGGATGCAGGACCACCGTCGGCAAATCCGCCGCGGCGAGCGCCAGGCCATGCCGCGTCAAGTCCAGCCGTGCCTCCACGCGCGGATGCAGCAGATGGAGGAGGTGCGCGAATTCGGTCGCGCGGAATCCGGGAGCGATCTCGCTCATGCGCGCCATCCCGCCGATCCGGTCCTGGGCTTCGAGCACCAGCACCTTGAGCCCCGACTTGGCGAGAAGGCCCGCGCAGACGAGCCCGTTATGGCCGGCCCCCACCACGATGGCGTCGAGCCCAGCCATGCGGACCGGATCCTAGGCCGCCCGTTTGAGATCGTGCGCGATCTCGCGCGCGGCATTGGCTCCGGGCGCGCCCATGACGCCGCCCCCCGGATGGGTTGAGGACCCGCACATATAGAGGCCGCGGACCGGCGCGCGGTATTGCGCATAGCCGGGGACGGGTCGGTTGAACAGGAGCTGGTCCATGGTGAGCTCGCCTTGGAAGATGTTGCCTTCGGTCAGGCCGACCTCGTTCTCCAGATCGGCGGGCGTGCGCACCTCGACATGCCGGATCAGGTCCCGGAAACCCGGCGAGACCTCGGCGATGGTGTCGATCACCGTCTTGCCGAAGGCGTCGCGCGTCTGCGTGCTCCATTCGCCCTCCGCCAGCTTCGGCGGCGCGTATTGCACGAACACGGTCATGTAGTGCTTGCCCGGCGGGGCCATGGTCGGGTCGATCAGGGTCGGGATCAGCATGTCGAGATAGGGTCGCCTCGACCAGGCGCCGGCCTTCCAGTCGTCATAAGCCTCTTCCATCTGGGCTAGGCTCTCGCTGACATGCATGTCCCCGCGCCAGGCGGGACAGCCTTCGGGCAGAGAGGGAAAGCGCGGCAATCCTTCCAGCGCGATGTTGAGCTTGCCCGAGGAGCCGCGGATCTTGAATTTGCGCACCCGCTCGAGGAAGGAGGCCGGCAGATCGGCCGGCTCCAGGAGCTTCAGGAAGGTGCGCTTCACATCCAGATTGGAGACGACGATCTTGGCCGAGATTTCCTCGCCCGTGGCAAGCGCCACGCCGGCCGCGCGGCCGCCCCGGATCAGGACGCGCTCGACCTCGGCATTGGTGCGGATCTCCCCGCCATGGCCTTTCAGGGCGGAGGCCATCGCGCGGGTGATCGCGCCCATGCCGCCGCGCGCGAAGCCCCAGGCCCCGATCGCGCCGTCGACATCGCCCATGTAGTGATGCAGCAGCACATAGGCGGTGCCCGGCGAGTACGGGCCCAGCGCCGTGCCGATGATCGCGCTGCCGGCCAGATGCGCCTTGATCAGGTCGCTCTCGAAATACTGGTCGAGGAAATCGCCGGCGCTCATCGTCCAGAAGCGGATCATGTCGTAGATCTGCTCCTCGCCTAGGTCCCACAGGCGGCGGCCGAGCGCGCCCAGTCCTCTCAGATCGCGCGGGCGAAAGGAGGCCGGATCGGGCGGCGTCCACAGGAGCAGCGGTCGGATGAACCGGCACTGCCGGAGGACCTCCAGGGAATAGCGATCGTATGCCTCCGCATCGCGCGCGCAATGGCGGGCGAATTCGCGCCGCAAGCGATCCTTGTCGGAATAGAGCGCGAAGTAATCGCCCTTGCGCGTGAAGGTCACCCCGCCTTCGTAGGGAATGACCTGCAAGCCGTGCCGCGGCAGATCGAGATCGCGCACGATCTCCGGCCGCAGCAGGCTGCAGACATAGGAGCAGTTGGAGTAGGTCCAGCCCTGGACGAGCTCGCGGCTGACCGCCGCCCCGCCGATGTAGTCGTTGCGTTCGAGAACCAGGACGTCGAGCCCGAGGCGGGCCAGATAGCACGCCGCGACCAGGCCGTTATGCCCGGCGCCGACCACGATCACATCCCTGCTCTTCACCCCTCCCCGCCTCCTTGGGCCCGCTCGATCCTTGGCGAAAATCCATCCGCAGCATCGCCCATCGCCTTGCTGGCTGTCCAGCAAACCATTGGATGAGCGTTCAATCAGGAAAACCGGCATTCCACGTTGACATGGACGCCGCCCGCTCCCAATCATTCTGGGCATCTTAGCCCGCCCACATGCCTTGGAGCAGAGCCCATGGCCGCCTCTCCCTCCACAGCCGCCCCGGCCGCGCCCGCGAACCGGCGGGAAGAGGCGAAGGAGCGTCGGCGGATGGAGCTGATCGATGCGACCATGCGCTCGATCGCGAAGCGCGGTTTCTCCGAAACCACCCTCGCCGACGTCGCCGACCTGGCGGGGCTGTCGCGGGGCATCGTCAATTTCTATTTCAAGAGCAAGGACGTGCTCTTCGCCGAGACGCTGAGATTCCTTGCCGAGGAGTTCCGGCAGGCTTGGCGGCGCGCCCTGGCGAAGGCCGGCAGCGACCCGGCGCAGCGCCTGCGCGCGATGCTGATGGTCAATTTCGAGCCCCGCATCTTCAGCCGCAAGAAGATCGCCGTCTGGTACGCGTTCTGGGGCGAGGCGAAATCGCGGCCCGCCTATCTCGCAGTTTGCGAAGAGAAGGACCGGGAATACCGCGAGGCGCTCGACGCCTGCGTCGTCTTGCTGATCGAGAACGGCCGCTACAACCTTGATCCGCTCGCCGTCTCGCGCAGCTTCGATGCGGTCACCGACGGCTTCTGGCTCGACCGGCTGACCGATCCGCAATGCCCGCAGGTGGAGGACTTCGTCGCGGCCACCGATCTCATGCTGGCGACCTATTTTCCAAAGCACTTCTCCACGCCCGGGAGAGCCTAGCGATGGGGGCCGGAGCGGTGGAGCCCTTCACCCTCCCCGAAACCGCACGACGGTGGAAGACCGAAGTCAGGCCCTTTGCCGATTCCCTGATGCCGCATGAGGTCGCGGTCGAGCTCGCGGGCGGCGAGATCCCCGCCGAAGTCGCGGCACGACATCGCGAGCAGGCGCTCGCGCTTGGCCTTTCGCGCATGGACGTGCCGAAGGAGCATGGCGGGTTGGGACTCCCTTGGCTCGCGCAGGCGGCGGCGTGGGAGGAACTGGGCCGCGTCACCAATGCATTGGCCTGGTGCTTTTCCGAGCCGCAGGCCTGGATGTTCAAGGCGTGCTCGCCCGACCAGATCGAGCGGTTCATCAAGCCGCTCATGCTCGGCAAGCGGATCGAGGCCTATGCCATCACCGAGGGTCAGTCCGGTTCGGACCTCGACGGGATACGCACGAGTGCGCGGCGCGAGGGCGATGTTTACCTCCTGGACGGGGAGAAGTGGTTCCTCACCGGCGCCAACAAGGCGGATTTCTTCTTCCTGCAGGCGCGCATCGCCGGCGGGTCGCATGACGGGGCGCATGCCCTGTTCCTGGTCGACAAGGACAGCCCCGGCCTCTCGGTTCTGCGCTCCCCGGCTTTCAGCCACAGCTTCGCCGCCCATCACCCGACCTACCGGATCGAGGGCCTGCGCGTGCCGGCGGCCAATCTGATCGGCGCCGAGGGAGAAGGGCTCGGCTTCACCTACGAATGGTTCCGGCGCGAGCGCATCATGATCGCGGCGCGCTGCTGCGGCGCGGCGGCCCGGCTGATCGAGGAAGCCTCCGCCTTCGCCGCGGGCCGGACCGTCTCCGGCCGGCCGATCGCCACCTATCAGGCCATCCAGTTCATGCTGGCGGACAGCGCGACCGAACTCCAGGCCGCGCGGCTGCTCACCTTCGAAGCGGCCTCGGCGGAGGATCGCGGGCTGGACAAGCGCGAGGTCCATGCGCGCGCCTCGATGGCCAAGCTTTACGCATCCGAAATGGCCAACCGCGTCGCCGATCGCGCGGTCCAGATCTTCGGCGGCCGCGGCTATATGCGCGAGAACGTCGCCGAGCGCTTCTATCGCGAGCTCAGAGTCGAGCGCATCTGGGAGGGAACCAGCGAGATCCAGCGCCTGATCATCGCTTCCGCTTTGATGAAGCGCGGCCTCGCCGCACTGCAGGGCTGAGGAGCCTCACATCCGGCATGACGACCGGCGGCACCATTCTCGGACGACAAGCGGGCGATCGGGCGTTCGCGCGGCGATCCTTCTTCTTCGGCAGCCAGACGCTGCGCGCCTACGGCCTGCTCGCGCCCCTGCTGCTGATGATCGGGCTGCTGCTCTGCGCGCCGATCGCCTTCACCGTGGTCGTGAGCTTCTGGACGCAAGTCAACCTGGACCTGGAGCGGACCTGGACGCTCGCAAACTACGTCGAGGCCTGGACCAGCCCGGTCTACCGGACGCTTCTGCTCCGATCCTTGTGGATCTCGGGCTCGGTGACGCTGCTCACGGTGGCCCTGGCCTACCCCATCGCCTATTACGTCGCCTTCTACGTCCATGGCCGCAAGCTCACCTGGATCCTGATCCTCACCATCCCATTCTGGACCAGCTATCTCTTGCGCGTGTTCGCCTGGAAGGTGATCCTGGGCTTCAACGGGGCGATCAATTCAGGCCTGAAAAGCGTCGGGCTGATCTCCGAGCCGCTCGAATTCCTGCTCTACAACCCGATCGCGGTCGTCATCACCCTCACCCACGCCTGGATGCCGTTCGCGATCCTGCCGATCTACGTGTCGCTGGAGAAGCTCGATCGCTCCCTCATCGAAGCCGCCACCGATCTCGGCGACGGACCGATGGCGCGGTTCCTGCGCGTGACGCTGCCGCTCTCGATGCCGGGCGTCACCGCGGCGGCGCTGATGATCTTCATCCCGACCGTCGGCGACTACGTCACGCCGCAGCTCGTCGGCGGACCGGACGGGCTGATGATCGCCAACGCGATCGGCACGCAGTTCGGTCGCTCGAACAACTGGCCCCTCGGCTCGGCCCTGTCCCTCAGCTCGGCCCTGATCGTCACGACGCTGTCGCTCGGCTATCTTTGGGCGGCGCGGCGGGCCTTCGAAAAGGTGGCCTAGGCGATGATCGGGCGGCGCGGCAATCCCTGGCTCGCAACCTATGTGATCGCCGGCGTAATGTTGCTCTATGCGCCGATCGCGATCCTGTTTCTCTTCTCCTTCAACCAGACCCACTACCTCGCCTTCCCGATCACCGGATTGACCTTCGATTGGTACTCCCGCATGTCGGAGAATGCGGGGCTGTTCACCTCGCTGCGCAATTCGCTGCAGGTCGGATGGGTCGCGTCCGCCGTCGCGACCATGCTCGGGCTCCTCGGCGCGAAGGCGACGACGCGCTACCGCTTCCCGGGGCGCGCCGGCAGCGTCGGGCTCATCATGGCCCCGCTGGTGATCCCCGAGATCATCCTCGGGACCTCCCTCCTCGCCTTCCTGCTCGCGGCCGGGTTCAACCTGACGCTTCTGACCGTGACGCTGGGGCACATCGTGATCTGCACGCCCTACGCCTTCGCGATCATGACCTCGCGCTTCGCAGGCTTCGATCCCTCGCTGGAGGAGGCCTCGCTCGATCTCGGCGAGAACGCGATCGGCACCTTCCGTCGCGTGACCTTGCCGCTGGTCATGCCCGGGATCCTGGCGAGCCTTCTGCTCTGCTTTCTGATCTCCTTCGACGAATTCCTGCTCGCCTTCTTTCTCGCCGGGACGGACCAGACGCTGCCGGTCTTCATGTACAGCCAGCTCCGCTTTCCGAAGAAGCTCCCGGAAGTCCTGGCGCTGGGGACCTGCATCATTTCCGCCTCGATCGTGCTGCTGGTGATCGCGGAGCTGCTGCGACGGCGCGGCGCTCCCGCGGCGCAGGATTAGGCGCCATGGAGGCCGCGCCCTTCATCCTCATCGACCGGGTGAGCAAGCGGTTCGGGCCGGTGCTCGCGGTGGACGCGGCGGAAATCGGCATCGGCCGGGGCGAGTTCTTCTCGCTCCTCGGCCCATCGGGGTGCGGGAAAACGACCCTGCTGCGCATGCTCGCGGGCTTCGAGGCGCCGAGTGAAGGGGAGATCTGGATCGACGGGCAGCCGATGAGCGGCGTGCCTCCGCACCACCGCCCGACGAACATGGTCTTTCAGAGCTATGCGGTCTTTCCGCATTTGAGCGTGGAGCAGAACGTCGCCTATGGATTGCGCGTCGAGCGGCTGACCGCGGAAGAGCGCCGCAGGCGGGTGCGCGAAGCCTTGGAGCTGGTCCATATGGCGGCGCTCGCCGATCGGCGGCCGCATCAGCTTTCCGGAGGGCAGCGGCAGCGGGTCGCGCTGGCCCGCGCGCTGATCAAGCGGCCGAAGGTCCTGTTGCTCGACGAGCCGCTCGCGGCCTTGGACAAGAAGCTGCGCGAGGAGATGCAGGTCGAGCTGCGGCAGCTGCAGCGTTCGGTCGGCATCACCTTCGTCTTCGTCACGCATGACCAGGAGGAGGCATTGGCGCTCTCCGACCGGATCGCGGTCATGTTCGAAGGCCGCATCGCGCAGATCGGCAGCCCCCGCGCCATCTACGAACGGCCCGCCAGCCGCGCGGTGGGCGCCTTCATCGGGCATATGAACTTCTTCCCGGCTGAATTGCGGGGACGCGAGAACGGCGAGTTGATCCTGGATTGCGCGGGCCTCGGCGCCATCGCCGTGCCTGACAGACGCGGCTCCGCCCATGCCGCTCCCGCCCTGGTCGCGATCCGGCCGGAGCGGCTGCGGCTCGTCCGCGAGCCGCCCGCCGACGTTCCGGCCGTGCCGGTCAGCTTGGTGTCCTCGGCCTTTCTGGGCGAGCGCAGCCACCATTTGGTCCGGGCCGAAGGACTGCCGCAGCCGATCCTCGTGGCCGCTCAGAGCGGCGATGCGCTCGAGGATGGCCGCCCGCTCTGGTTGGTCGCGGAGCCCGGGGCGGCGTTGCTGTTCCCGGACGACTGATCGATTGCCTCGCTGACTCGGCTAGCCGTTCCACAGGCCTTCGCGGCGCAGGTCGTCCTGCGTGCGCTCGATCCCTTCCTTGAGGATCGCGACCATGTCGTC
>DATIDB010000123.1:0-3429 GCA_035456545.1 Alphaproteobacteria bacterium
GTTCTCGGCCGGCAGTGACGCCCCGCTGAATGTCGCCATCAAGGTGGCCACAAGGATCAGCGGCAGCCCCGCCGCTCCTGCAGCCAAGGCGAGAAGCGGAATCTGCACCGCATAGAGCAGGACGTAGACGGGCTTCAGCGGATACCTGTCGGCGAGATGGCCGCCGACCACCTGCATGAAACCGGAGATGCCATAGACGATCGCGACCAGGGCGCCGATGCCGAAGACGCCGTCGCCGGCGAACCCGGCGATCCGCTCCTCGAAGAATTTCGGCAAGGCCGTCTGCGTCGACTGCCAGATCAGCCCGCCGCAGATCATGCCGACGGTGAGGATGAGGAAGCCGCGCAACATATCGCCGCCATTCGCTTCCGCCCCATGCGAGCGGCGCATCGCCGGCGCGTCGGCTATGACGCCGAGCCTGAGGCAGGCGAGCAGGGCGAAGCCCAGCGCAACGCTGACCGCGCCGGGCAGGATGAAGGCCGCGCGCCAGCCGAAGAGATCGGTCAGCGCCCCCGCGACGAGCCCCGCCGAGGCGACTCCGATGCTCCCGAAGATCCCGTTGATGCCCAGCGCCCTGCCCTGCCGGACCGCATTGCCGACCAGCCAGGGAATGCCGACCGGATGGTAGATGGAGGCGAAAAGGCCGATCCCGGTGAGCCCGAGCCAGAGAAGGGCGGAGGTATCCGCAAAGCCGCACAGGATCGAGGATGCGCCCATCCCGAGGAATAGCGCGACCATCATCCCGCCCGCGCTCCAGCGGTCGGAGAGCCAGCCAGCGGGCAAGGCGCCGAGCCCCATCAGGAAGGAGCCGACGGTCCAGAGCTGGATCAGCTCCGCATAGGAGCGGCCCCACTCCTTCTCGATCGCCAGCACGATGACGAAATAGAAGGCGGTCAGCAGATGGGTGAAGGTGTGGCCGATGGAGGCGAAGGCCGAGACCGCCAAGGCGGAACGGCGGCCAGGGTCTTTTCCCATAATTTCCGAGATGCTCATCGTCCTGCCTTCGCCCGCGAGGGAGATTGGTCTATCCCGCTCCGCCTTTCAATCGCCGCCTCCTCCCGGCGCCGCATGGCTCCCATGTTGGCGCGCTCCCGGACCCACGCATTCCGCTTCGATCCAGGCGAGGTAGTCGGGATTGCCGCCTTCGATCGGCCAAGCGGCGATGCAGGGGCACGCGTAGCTGTGCAGCGCGCGCACCCGATCCGAGAGGGCGGGCAGCGCCGCCTCGGTGGTCTTGGCGAGAAGAAGGGTTTCCTCGGCCTCCTCGACTCGCCCCTTCCAGCGATAGATCGAGCCGAGGCCGCGCAGAAGATTGACGCAGGCCGCCAGGCGCTCCTCGACCAGGGTCCGCGCGATCCGCTTCGCCTCTTCAAAGGACCCGGCCGTGATCTCCACCATAAGGCAGCCCATGCTCCACCTCCCCTTTTGCCTTGCTCCGCCATAGTGCACGACCCGCCCACCACCCGGAATTGCGGCCCGCTGCGGACCGCTCTAGGATGCGCTTGGGGGAATAGCTGGTGTGGACTGGGAGCCATGGCCGAGGCGGTGGGACTCCATGAAGCGGGCGCAAGCGGCCATCGGCCGACGTCCGAGCAGCGCGAGTGGCTGAAGCGCGGGCTCGATCAGCCCGGCGGCAAGCTGCCGCTCTTCGACCGCTATGGGCAGAACGTGAACGCCCGCACCATCCGCGCCTGCATCGACCATGGCTGGGCGGAGCCCTGGTTCACCAATCCGCTGAAGCCGGACTGGCTCGTCTGCAAGCTGACCCCCGCCGGCCGAACGGCCGCCGGCAAAGACTGAGCACCCGTCACCGCAACAGGAAGCCCGCGCCGAGCGGATCGTCCGGCTCGACCGTGAAGCTCGATCGCCCGGTGTAGAAGGCGCGCCCGCCGACCTCGACGGTGATCGCCGATGTGTCGCCCGCCCGCGTTTCGCGCAGCGCCCGGCCGGTGAAGAGCGCGCCCGTGACGCTTTCGAACCGGCGCTCCGTTCCAAGGCGCACCCGCCCCCTCGCGTATTGGATCGCCATCCGCGCCGTCACCCCGCTGCCGGTCGGACTTCGGTCCACCTCGCGTTCGGCGAAGACACAGAGATTTCGGCTTGGCGCGCCTTCCCCATCGCCTCCGTCGGTGAGGATCGTTCCGTAGAGGAAGGCCAGGTCGGGGTCGTCCGGATGCGACAAGGGCGCTTGCGTTCGGGCGGTCTCGGTGACCGCGGCCGCCGCATCGACCAACTCGCGCAGCGGGGTGCGGCCCATGTCCAGCCCGAGCGAGGCGGCGGGGAGGATCGCATAGAAGGCGCCGCCATAGCCTATGTCCAGCGACACCACGCCACGTCCGGGCACATCGATCCGCCGGTCGAGGGCGAAGGCGAAAGCGGGCACGCTCTCGAACCGCACGGCTCCGGCTCGGCCCCCGGTGACTTCCACCCGCGCGCGCACCAGCCCGCACGGACATTGGATGTTGACGATCGTCTCGGGCTCGACGGCGGGCACGAGCCCCTCATCCACCGCCCAGCGGCCGAGCGCGATGACCGCATGCCCGCACATGGTGCTGTAGCCCTCGTTGTGAATGAACAGCACCGCGAGGTCCGCCTCGGGGTGGTCCGGCTCGACCGGGATGACGCCGTACATGTCGAAGTGGCCGCGCGGCTCGAAGATGAGAAGCCGGCGCAGATGATCCAGATGCTCGCGCGCATGCCGGCGCTTGGCGAGGATGGTCTCGCCCGGGATGACGGGATAGCCGCCCACGACGAGGCGCACGGGCTCGCCGCCGGTATGCATCTCGACCGTCTCCAGGCGCAGCGCGGACATCGGGACGCCACCTCTCGCGATCCATGGACGCCACGCGCATCTTGGCATCGATCTCAGGCGCTGGACAGGCGCGCCGCGCCCGTTACTCTCCCCGCCTGGGGCTGGAGGGGATCGGGCATCCATGGGTGGCGCCGAGGACGACAAGCCGGATGGGCGCTCGCCGCGGGTCTGGGTGCTGGCCGGCCATAAGGCGGGAGACAACGCTCAGCTCATGGCCCTCGCCGGGGCGCTCGGCTGGCCCGTCGAGGTGAAGCGGCTGGCCTATCGGCCGAGCGAGCTGGCGACCAACCTCCTGCTGCGGGTGACGTTGGCGGGGCTGGCGAAGGGCCGCGAGGGCCTCACCCCGCCCTGGCCAGACCTGGTCCTGACCGCCGGGCGGCGCAACGAGCCCGTCGCGCGATGGATCAGATCGCAGGCAGGTCCGGACACGAAGCTGGTCCATGTCGGCCGCCCCTGGGCGCCGCCAGACCGCTTCGACCTGGTGATCGCCACACCGCAATACTTCGTGCCCGAGGCGCAGAACGTGCTGACCGTCGGCATGCCTTTGCATGGGATCACCCCGGCCGCCCTTGGCGAGGCGGCGGCGCAGTGGCGCTCGCGCCTGGAGCACCTGCCCC
>DATIDB010000124.1:0-16324 GCA_035456545.1 Alphaproteobacteria bacterium
GCCGCGCAGATGCGCCTCGACGATCCGTCCGCCCTCGGCCTGGAGGGCGAGGTAGCCGGGCCAGCGGGGCCGCGTCCAGGACAGCTCCATCGTGCGCCGCACGGCCGAAAACGCGCCCCCGAAGCGCGCGTCGATGCGCTCGTCCCGCCAGGCGTCGCCATGCGCCGGCTGGCCATGATGCTCGGCGAAAGCGCGCTGCGTGTCCGGCCGCGTCAGGAAGCGCAGGAAGGCGACGGCCGCATCCGGCGCCTGCGCGTGCGCGGAGATCGCAATCCCCGCGCCTCCGACGGTCGAGCCCCTCGGCTCCTGACCCGAACTCACCGCCGGCAGATCGGCAAAGCGCAGCGGCCGCGCCATGTCGGCCTCGGCATAGGTCAGGTAGCAATAGACGGCCGGGCAGTAGACCAGGTCCTCGCGCGCGACCATCGCCTCATGGACCGCGATGCTGTTCCAGTCGAGCGCCTCGGGCGGGCAGTGACGGAGGAGGGCGCGGATCAGGGCCAGCGCCTCGCGCGCGGTGTCCGGATGCGCGAACGGCGCGTGCTCCTCGATGGCGCAAGGCCGGCCGAGAGCCGCGCATAAAGTGAACAGCGTCATCAGCGCATGCACGCCGGCCAGCGCGATCGCCAAGTGAAGCCCTTCCGCGCGGGCGGCCGCGCCCAGCGCGAGGACCTCAGGCAGGGAACGCGGAACCCGCCCGCCCAGTCGCTCCAGCAGGTCTGGCCGATAGACCGCCGTCTGGCAGGCGGCATCGACCGGAGCCGCCCAGAGCGCGTCCGCGTATCGATAGGTGGCGAGGGACGGGCCGATGAAGTCGCGATCGACCAATTCCGGCAGCTCGGAGTGAAGCGGCATGAGGCATCGGCTCTGCGCGACCTCGCCCATGAAGGGATGGTCGAGGACGATCACATCGTGCGTGCGCGCCAGCTCCGCCACCGGGGTGAATTCGAAGCCCTGAAGCGGCCGCGCGTCCCACACGATCCGAACATCCGGATGGTCGCGCTCATATGCGGTGGCCGCCGCGGTCAGCGGATCGAGCGCCCGGCGATGTCCCCAGGCCATGCCACGAATGAGCGTCTGGGTCACCTGTCACCCCGAAGTATGATCGAAGCCGCGAACGGCCCTGCGCAACTTGACACGCGTTGAGGCCGGTTCGTAAGTTGATTTCTTAAATGGTGAACTGAATTCCGGAATACTGGAATCGGTTTCGGGCGTGATGCGCGCCTGGCCGCCACCGTCGCGCTCGACAATGAACAAAAGAACGGGAGGAGAGCTCAAGATGAGACCTGTTTGCTGGCTCACGGCGACGGCGGTCGCCGCTCTTGCGGTCGGCCTCGCGTCCGCCGCCCAAGCGGCTGCGGGAGACGAGTGCCTCAAGGTGCTCGGCTACGAATGGAGCGGCGAGAAGCAGTCGATGGACCCGGCGGATATGGAGTCCGGAGACGACGCCTATCACATCTTCGCCGTCTACAACCGGCTGCTCGACGTCGACGACAATTTCAAGACCATCCCCGAACTGGCCGAATCCTGGGGTCCCTCGGACGACGGCAAGACCTGGACCTTCAAGCTCCGCCAGGGCGTCAAGTTCCATGACGGCAGCGATTTCGACGCCAACGACGTCGTCTATACCTTCAAGCGCTTCTGGGATCCCGAGCTTGCCTCCGGCGCGCCTGCGGTGTTGGGATTCCTGAATCCCGAGGGCATCAAGGCGATCGATTCCCACACCGTCGCCTTCACCACCAAGGACCCGGTCGCCGAGCTGCCCGTCCTGATCACGAACAAATTCACCAATATCGTCGCCGAAGGGGCCAAGCACGAGGACTTGCGGCTGCACGGCAACGGCACCGGCCCCTTCATGCAGGACCAGTTCGAGCCGAACGCCCCGGTGCGGCTGTTCAAGGCCAATCCGAACTACTGGCAGGCCGGGCTGCCGAAGGAGAAGTGCATGCGGGTCACCGTGGCCCAGGAGCCGGTGACCGCCGTCTCGGCGATCAAGGCCGGCGAGGTCGACCTGGTGCTCAATGTCGATCCCTCGGTCATCCCCGCGCTGAAGGACGATCCGAACGTCAAGCTCCTGGAGACCGGCGCGTCGAACTCGATGACGCTCTCGATGTGGGTCGACACGCCGCCTTACGACAATGTGAAGGTGCGCGAGGCCTTGAAGCTGGTCGTCGATCGCCAGGCGATGATCGACACCGTGCTGCTCGGCTTCGGAGAAGCCGGCGCGGACAACCCCGTGCCGCTGCCCTCGCCCGCCTCCTATGTGAGCGAAGCGCCGAAGCAGGACATCGAGAAGGCCAAGACGCTCCTGGCCGAGGCCGGACACCCGAACGGCCTGAAGCTCGATCTCTACACCGCCGAGGGCGTGCCGGGCATGGTCCGGATGGCGCAGGTCTTCGCCGAGATGGCCAAGCCGGCGGGCTTCGAGATCAATGTGATCGTCACCCCGGCGGACAGCTACTGGGACGACACCTGGCTGAAGCAGCCCTTCCTCACCTCCGCCTGGTCGATGCGCCCGCCCGGCGAGGGCCTCGCCGTCGCCTATGCGCAGAACGCCAAGTGGAAGGAGACGCATTGGGAGCGGCCGGACTATGACGCGCTGCTGCTCAAGGCCAACACCACCGTCGACCCCGCGGAGCGGAACAAGCTCTACAAGGAAGCGGGCGAATTGCTGGCGAAGGAAGGCGGCGTGATCATCCCGATGTTCGTGCACCAGGTGCTGGCGATGCGGGCCAAGTGCGAGGGCTACGAGCCGCGCGCCCAGAACTTCAACCTCAACTTCGAGACCATGTCCTGCGAATGAAGCTTCACCTCTCCCGATTGCGGGAGAGGTCGCGAGGGGCAAGGCCCCGAGCGGGTGAGGGCGCTTCTGGTGGCACCCCTCACCCGCCCACGGCTGACGCCGTGGGCGTCCTCTCCCCGCCGTGCGGGGAGAGCCGGTGCCGGGGGCTCGACCAAGCGACCTCTGACGCGCAGGGGTGGGGACCGACATGACCCTCATCCGCCTGATCGGCGGGCGCGTGCTCATCTCGCTTCTGACCCTGCTGATCGTCTCCGCGCTCATCTTTTGGATCCTGGAGGTGCTTCCGGGAGACGTCGCGAGCCGCATCCTGGGCCGGGACGCCACGCCCGAGACGCTGGCCCTGCTGCGCGCGCAACTCCATCTCGACGATCCGGCCTTGACGCGCTACCTGCGCTGGCTGGGCGGCATGGCGACCGGCGATTTCGGCACGGCGCTGACCAGCTCGCGGCCGATCGTCACCATCCTGGAGCCGCGGATATTCAATACGGTGCTCCTGGCGGGCTATGCCTTCCTGCTCTATCTGCCGCTCGCCCTCATTCCGGCCCTGATCCAGGCGGTGCGCCGCGACCGGCCCGCCGATCACGCGCTGTCCGCCGTCACGCTCGTGCTCTTGTCGATGCCGGACTTCCTGATCGCGACCCTGTTGCTCGTAACCTTCGTGGTTGCGGTGCCGCTCCTGCCGGCGATGTCGCTGGTCGATCAGAGCTCGACCGCATTCGAGTATTTCCGGGCCATGACCTTGCCGGCGATCACGCTCGCCATCGTCATGGCCGTCTATGCGGTGCGCATGCTCCGCGACAACCTGATCGAGGTGCTGGGCTCGGACTATGTCCGCATGGCCGAGCTGAAGGGCCTCTCCCGCCGCAAGGTTCTGCTGCGCCACGCCTTGCCGAACGCGCTGGTGCCGACCCTCAACGTGACCGCGCTCAACCTCGCCTATCTCATCGGCGGGGTGGTGGTGGTCGAGAAGGTGTTCAGCTATCCCGGCTTCGGCAGCCTTCTGGTCGATTCCCTGCAGCTTCGCGATCTGCCGCTGATCGAGGCGACGGTGCTGATCGCCGCCGCGGTCTATATCGCAGCGAACTTGCTCGCGGATATCGGCGCGATCCTGCTCAACCCGCGCCTCAGGGCGGCCTGACGCCATGGCCCTGTCCGCCGTTCCGCAGCTCGCCCCCGCACGACTGCCGTCCTGGCGGCGCCTGGTGCGGCGCTCGCCCGTCAGTCTCAAGATCGGCGCGGCGATCCTTGCGGTCCATGCCGCGGTCGCCGTGCTGGGGCCGTGGATCGCGCCCTATGGCATCAGCCAGATGGGCACCGGAATTCCGATCTCGGGCATGAGCTGGGCGCATCCCTTCGGAGTGGATCAGCTCGGCCGCGACATCTTCAGCCGGGTCATCCATGGCAGCCACATCGTTCTGCTGCTCTCGCTTTCGGGCACCGCGCTCGGCGTGGCGATCGGCTCGGTGGTCGGCCTCCTGTCGGGCTATGTCGGCGGCTGGGTGGACAATGTCGTCCAGCGGCTGCTCGAATCCGTCATCAGCATTCCCTTCCTGGTCTTGGCGCTGCTCGCGATCGCCGCCGCCGGCCCGCAGCTTGCCGGCAGTCCGATCCTGGTCATCCTGGTCGTGGCGCTGGTCTATGCGCCTCGCGTCGCCCGGATGGCGCGCGCCGCCGCGATCGAGATCGCCACGCGCGACTTCGTCACGGTCGCTCGCCTCCGCGGCGAAGGCGCCTGGTCGGTGATGCGGCGCGAGATCCTTCCCAACGCCAGCGGCGTGCTGCTGGTCGAATTTGCGCTCCGCGCGGGCTATGCGCCGGTCTTGATCGGCTCGCTCGGGTTCCTCGGCTTCGGGATGCGGCCGCCGACGCCCGAATGGGGGCTGATGATGGCGGAGAACCGCGCGCTCATCATCATCTCGCCGATCACGGTGATCGGGCCGGGTTTGGCGCTGGCCTCGCTCGTGGTCGGGCTCAACCTCTTCACCGACGGGCTGGCGCGGCTGATCGGCCGCACCGCGCCGCGCGCCGCGGCATGAGCGTGCAGTCAGCCGCCGCCCCGGTCGCCGAAATCGGCGACCTGTCGCTCGCCTACCTGCACGAGGACCGCTGGCTGCAGGTCCTCTCGGGCGTGAGCTTCGCCATCGCGCCCGGCGAGGTGCTCGGCCTGGTCGGCGAATCCGGCTGCGGAAAATCCACCGTCGCGTATCAGTTGCTCGGCTATCGCCCGCCGACGGCAAAGATCCTGTCGGGGCGGGTGCGGTTCCAGGGCGCCGATGTGCTGGCGATGAGCCGCGCCGAGCTGGACCGGCTGCGCGGCGATCGAATCGCGCTGATCCCGCAGAATCCGGCCTCGGCGCTCAGCCCCGGCATGCGCGTCGGGCGG
This sequence comes from Alphaproteobacteria bacterium, assembly GCA_035456545.1. Lineage (GTDB taxonomy): Bacteria > Pseudomonadota > Alphaproteobacteria > JAREAF01 > JAREAF01 > JAREAF01. The sequence goes on from DATIDB010000124.1 coordinate 5,187, forward strand.
CAGGTGGCGGAAGTGCTGGCGGCGCACCGGCGCGCGTCGAAGGGATCGGCGGGCAAGTCCCGAGTGGTCGAGCTGTTCGAGGCGGTCGGGCTGCCCGAGCCCAATCGCATGCTGCGACGCTATCCGCACGAGCTTTCCGGCGGCCAGCAGCAGCGCGTCGCGATCGCGATGGCGCTGGCCTGCGGCCCCGACCTGCTCGTGCTCGACGAGCCGACCACGGGCCTCGACGTCACCACGCAGCAGCAGATCGTCGCCTTGCTTGCGGAGTTGCGGCGGCGCAACGCCATGGCGATGCTCTATGTCACGCACGATCTGGGTCTCCTGGCGCAGATCGCCGACCGGGTGGGCGTCATGTATGCCGGCCGGATGGTGGAGGTGGCGCCGACGCGCGTTCTGTTCTCGCAGCCGCGCCACCCTTATACGCGAGGGCTGATCGCCTCCATCCCTCAGCTCAGGCCCGGCGAGCGCGTCGGCAAGCCCTTGCGCGGCCTCTTGCAGCGTGACGAGCTGCCGCCCGGCTGCCCGTTCCAGCCGCGCTGCGATTTCGCCGAGCCGGCTTGCGCGGCGGAGACCCAGGTGCTCGAGGAAGCTTCGCCCGGCCATGAGGTGGCTTGCCGTCGTTGGCGGAGCCTTGCCCCTCCCCTCGCGGTTCCGCTGCCGATCGGCGCGCAAGCGGCGCGGGGGCGCCAGGCGCCGCCGCTCCTCGCGCTGGAGACGCTCTTCGTTTCCTACCGCGGCACCGGCTCGCTCTTGGCCAAGCCGGTCGCCGCCGTGCGCGGCCTGACCCTGTCGATCGAGCTCGGCGAGAGCTTGGCACTCGTGGGGGAATCGGGCAGCGGCAAGTCCACGGTCGCGCGCGCGGTCAGTGGCTTGCTGCCGCCCGGCGGCGGGCACATCCTCTTCAAGGGCGAACGGCTCGCAGCGCGGCTGCGCCAGCGCCCGCGCGCGCTGCGGCGCGCCATTCAGTACATCTTCCAGAACCCGGACGCCTCGCTGAACCCGCGCATGCGCGTGGGAGCCATTCTGGCGCGCCCGCTGGAGGTGTTCTTCGACGCCGCCGGGGCCGAGCTCCGCACCCGCATCGCGCGGGCGCTGCAGGATGTGCGGCTCGACGAAAGCTATGCCGAGCGCTACCCCGATCAGCTCTCCGGCGGCGAGCGCCAGCGGGTGGCGATCGCGCGGGCGGTGGTTGCCGAGCCCGAGCTGCTGCTCTGCGACGAGGTGCTCTCCGCGCTCGATGTCTCGGTGCAGGCGAACATCCTCGATCTCTTGAAGCGCCTGCGCGCCGAGCACCATCTCTCCATGCTCTTCATCTCGCACGACCTCGCGGTGGTGCGCGAGATCGCCGACCGCATCGCCGTGCTGTTCCGCGGCGAGCTGTGCCAGATCGGCCCGGCCGGCGCGGTGTTCCAGGCGCCGATGCACCCCTATACCCACGCCCTCCTGATGGCCGTGCCCTCGGGACCTGCGAGGCTTGCCGCTCCCGCCGCCGCGCCGGAGCGCGCCCTGGCGCGACCCGCCGGATCGGCCGGCTGCCCCTATGCGGGCCGCTGCGCCTGGCAGGTGGGAGAAATCTGCGAACGCGAGGCGCCGCCCTGGCGCGATGCCGGCCGGGGCAACCGCATCCGGTGCCATCATTCGCTTGCCGAGCTCGAAGCGCGCGCCTCGTGGCGTGCCGAGCCGGAGACGCTTGCGCCATCCGCCATTCCCGAAGAAAGGGCCGCCCCATGAAGATCACCGACATCGAATGCTTCGTGCTCCTCGTCCCCGACTACCGGGCCGAGGCCTGCAGCTCGGCCCAGGACGATCTGGTCGTGCGCATCACGACCGACGAGGGGCTGGTCGGGATCGGCGAGACCGACACCAACCCCTGGGTGGCGCGGGCGATGGTCGAGGCGCCCGGCACGCACATCATGGGGCTCGGCCTCAAGGAGATGCTGATCGGCGCCGATCCGCGCGATGTCGAGGGCTTATGGGAGCGGATGTACACCGGCTCGGCCATGACCGGGCGGCGGGGGCTCGGCATCTGCGCGATCGGCGCGCTCGACATGGCGCTGTGGGATTTGCGCGGGAAGATCGAGGGCAAGCCGACCTGGTCGCTGCTGGGCGGGGCCGCGCAGAAGGCGGTGACGCCCTACGCCTCGCTGCTGCCGGAGGGCGACACGCTGGAGGACTATGGCGAGAACCTCGCCCGCAAGGCGGTCGAGGCCAAGCGGCTCGGCTTCCGCGCGGTCAAGCTCGAGGTCTGCATCAAGGGCCCCTACAGCCACAACGCCATCCAGGTCGAGGACGACCGCGAGATCGCGCGCATCGTCGCCGCCTGCCGCAAGGCGATCGGGCCGGAGATCGCCGTCATGGTCGACGTCGCCTATTGCTGGCCGGACTGGAAGGCGGCGCTCAGGGCCATCGAGATGTTCGCCGACCAGGACATCTATTTCGTCGAGACGCCGCTCCCCAGCGACGATCTCGACGGCTATGCCAAGCTCACTGAGGCGAGCCCGGTGCGCATCGCCGCCGGAGAGTGGCTCAACACCCGGTTCGAGTTCCTGGACTATGTACGGCTGAACGCGCTCGACGTCCTGCAGCCCGATGTCGGGCGTGTCGGCGGGCTGACCGAGGCCCGGCGCGTGGCGATGCATGCGCGCGACCACGGTCTCGTCGTGGTGCCGCATTGCTGGAAATCGGCGATCGGGATCGCGGCCTCTCTGCATCTGGCCGCGGTGTCTCCGACCTGCGCCTTCATCGAATACCTGCCGAGCGCCTTGGCGGAGTCCCGGTTGCGGCGGGAGCTGACCCGCGGCGATTTCGCGCTGGTGGACGGGCGCATCCCGCTGCCGACCGCGCCGGGGCTCGGCCTCGAATTGAACGAGGCCGCGCTCGAGGAGTTCCGGGTGCGTTGAGGGCGCCGCCCCCGTGTCGCTCCGGAGATCAGCGCGCGGTGTAGCCGCCGTCAACGGCGATGGCTTGACCCGTGGTCCAGGCGGCGCGATCGGAGGCGAGATAGACCGCCGCCTCCGCGATCTCCTCCGCCAGCCCGGTGCGCGGGATCGGGTGCATGGTCCGGCGCTGGCGCAGCGCGGCCTCCGGGTCGGGGGCGCGCGAGGCGATCTCCAGCGCAAGCTCCGTCTCGACGAAGCCGGGGCAGAGCGCGTTGACGCGCACGTTCTTGGTGGCGAGATCGAGCGCGGCCGCGCGGACCAGTCCGACCACCCCGTGCTTGGAGGCGCAATACGCGACCCGCTCCACCGTGCCGACCAGCCCGAACACCGAGGAGATGGCGATGATCGACCCGCCGCCGCCGGCGACCATCTGCGGCGCGCCATGGCGGCAGGCAAGGAAGGTGGAGGTGAGATTGGCTTCGCAGATGGCGCGGAATTCCTCGAGGCTGGCGCTGAGGATCGGCGTGATGCCGGAGGTCCCGGCGCTGATCACCATGGTGTCGAGCCCGTCGAGGAATTTCACCGCCGCCGCGGTGACCCGCCGCACGTCCGGCTCGAGCGTGGCATCGCCAGGCTCGAAGCCCGCCTTCGCGCCCGCCGGCAGGCGCTCAAGGGCCGCGGCGAGCTTCTCCCGACGCCTTCCGCTGAGGAAGACGGCGGCGCCCTCGGCCGCCATCGCGGCGGCGCATGCGAACCCCAAGCCGGTGCCGCCGCCATAGATCAGCGCGCGCTTGCCCTGAAGACGCTTGGTCATTCCCGCAACTCCCCTGATCGATGGCGGGGCGGCGCGACAACCTGCGTTGCCCCAGGCCATCGTAGAGGCCTACGATAACTCGGACAAGAGTCCAGCATTTCGGACAGCCTGGAGACGACGCAGATGTCGAAGATCGAACGGCTCGAAGTGATCCCGCTCGCCGCGCCTGTGCAGAGCGCCGACGATCTCGACGGAACGACCGAGACGGTCGTCGTGCGCGTCTTCGACGCGGACGGCCGCTCGGGCATCGGCGAGACGGATGCGCCGGCCGAAGTGGTGAAGAGCTTCCTCGAGATGCCGACCGCGCATCTCTGGTCCCGCAACATGTCCGAAGTGCTGATCGGGGCGGACCCGATCGAGCTGGCGGCCAACTGGCAGCGCATGTATGAGGGCGTGTTCTGGCCCGGCCGGCGCGGGCTCGGCGTTCACGCCTTGTCGGCCGTCGACGTCGCGCTGCACGACCTTGCCGGCAGGCAGCATGGCGTGCCGGCCTACAAGCTGATGGGCGGGGCGCGGCGCGAGCGCCTCCGTCCCTATTGCACGATCTATCCCGGCTTGGCGCGCGGGCGATCCGTCGAGACCCTGATGGCGGAGATCGGCCGGCAGTTCGAAGCGGCCCTCGCCGCCGGATACCGGGCGGTGAAGATGGAGGTGCTGTTCTACGACCTCGTCACCGACCTGGAGCTGGCCGAGCTGATCGCTCGCGGTCGCCGCATGCTCGGCGAGGGCGTCCAGATGGCGCTCGACTTCGGCTATCGCTGGCGGAATTGGCACGACGCCAAGCGGGTTCTGGATCGGATCCAGGACTGCGACATCTTCTTCGCCGAAGCGACGCTGCAGCACGACGATCTCGACGGCCATGCGCGGCTGGCCGAGAGCAGCGCCATCCGCATCTGCGGCGCCGAGGCGGCGGCCACGCGCTGGGAAGTCCGCGAATGGCTGGAGCGCGGCAAGGTGGGCGTGGTGCAGCCGAACATCACCCGCGCCGGGGGCCTGACCGAGATTCGCCGCATCGCCGAGCTGTGCGAGCTGCTCGGGGCGGAGGTGATCCCGCATGGCTGGAAGACCGGCATCACGGCGGCGGCCGGTCGCCATTTCCAGGCCGCGTGCCCCGCGGCGCCGCTGTTCGAGGTGGTGTCGCCGCAGGTCTATGACAGCCTCTTGCGCCGCGAGCTCGTCAGTCCCGAGCCGGAGGTGATCGACGGGACCATGGCGCTTCCCGAGGCGCCGGGGCTCGGCATCGAGCTGAACGAGGAGCTCGTGCAGCGGCTGCGCACAGACCGCGCGAGCGCATGTTGACCCGAGCCGGGCGCGATGGAGGGGAACGGGCGATGACCGGGCGGCTGGCGGGAAAGCGGGCGATGGTGACGGCGGCGGGGCAGGGCATCGGCCGCGCGATCGCCGAAACCTTTCTGCGCGAGGGGGCGACGCTGTTCGCCTCGGATCTGGACTCCGGCAAGCTTGCGGGGCTCGCAGGGGCTCGCACCGCGCCCCTGGACGTCACCGACGCCGAAGCCATCGATCGCTACGTTGCCGGCGTGGGTGACCTCGACATTCTGGTGAACTGCGCGGGGTGGGTGCATCACGGCACGATCCTGGACGCCAGCGAGGAGGACTGGGAGCATACCTTCGAGGTCAATCTGCGAAGCATGTTCCGCACCATACGATCGGTTCTTCCCGGCCTGATCGCTCGCGGCGGCGGCACGATCCTGAACGTCGCCTCCGTCGTCTCCTCGATCAAGGCCGCGCCGAACCGCTGCATCTATGGAGCAAGCAAGGCCGGCGTGATCGGCCTGACCAAGGCGGTCGCGCTCGATTTCGTCGGCAAGGGCGTCCGCTGCAACGCGATCTGCCCGGGCACAATCGATACGCCGTCTCTCGGCGAGCGGATCGCTGCCTTCTCCGATCCGCAAGCGGCCCGCGAGGAGTTCATCGCCCGACAGCCCATGCGCCGCTTCGGCAGCGCCGAGGAAGTGGCGCTGCTTGCCGTCTACCTCGCCTCGGATGAGGCGGCTTTCGTGACCGGCGCGGCCTTCGTCATCGACGGCGGCATGAGCCTCTGAAGGCCGCCTGTCCTAAAGTTCGGTGACGATGTGGCGATTGGTCCAGGCGAGAAACGGTCGGGCTGCTGAAAGCGCGTCCTCGAGCAGGCCTGGTATGAGCGCACCGTCGATGAGGGGCTCGAATGATGCCACTCTCGATCATGCGCATCCAAGCGCGCGTCCCACGGGTGTGGCTTACGGCTCCACCGTGCCCTGCCGCGCCGCCCAGTCCACCGGGTAGAGCGCATAGAAATAGGCGCAGCGCCCGCCGCTCGCATCGTATTCGAGCGTCGTGCCCTCGGGCAGCCAGACGATATCGCCGGGGCCGCAGTCGAAGGCGCCCTGATCCGTGCGGACCGTCATCCGGCCTTCGTGGATGAACAGGATCTCGTCATAGGTGACGGTCCAATGGATGGTCACTCCGTCAAGGACCTCCAGCCCGCCGCCCATATGCCGGCTGAACGCCTGATTGATCACGCGGGCGATGCTGGTCTCGCCGTCCGCCGTCTTGGCCGGGATGAAAGGCAGCTGCGAATGCTTGAAATGGCGGGCGGCGGCCATCGCGCTTGCTCCCTTGCTGCTGTTAGTCCCGTTCGAGCCGTGTGGTGACGATCCCGCCCGGCGCCAGCGCGGCGAGGCGGCGGACGAGGGGTCCTGGCTCCCGATCCTGATAGGCGAGCGCGTCCTTGCGACGCACCGCGTGACGGACCATGAGCGCGCCCACATACTTGACGGGCTCCGGCGGCATCCAGGAGTCCACCGGCCGCACCAGCCCGCAGGCGGACCATTCGTCCGCGGCATCGAGGGCCAGCGAGGCGAGAATGCGCCCCGCCAGAGGCGTGGTCGCGACGCCATTCCCGGAAAAACCGTAGCCGTAAAGCACGTCGGGACAGCTCGCCAGCCGCCCGAACAGCGGCAATCCGCTGCGCGTCCGGTCGATCGGGCCGCACCAGCTATCGGCGAAGGGCGCCTCGGCCAGCGCAGGGTGGGCGCGCCGAAGGCAGGCCCGGATATCCTCCTCTCGGCGCGATCGGCCCTCGAACCGCGCCCCGCCAAGGCCGCCGAATCCGATCCGCCCGCCGGTCACGCCGGCATTGATCCGGCCATCGACGGTGCCGCGGAAGCCGGTGACGAAAGTCTGTGAATCGCTGACCAGAGGCGCGCGCCGATATCCGGCGCGGTCGAGCAGCTCCGGCGAGCGACGCGTGACGGCGTCGTCGCTGGCGATGACCAGGATGCCGGGCCTCAGCTCGGGAATCGCCGCGGACCAGGCGTTCATGGCCAAGATCACACGATCGGCGGTCAGCCGGCCGCGGCGGGTGTGGATCCGTGGCGGGCGCCCGCGCTCCAGCTTCGTCATCGGCGAGTTCTCGTGGATGCGAACGCCGGCCCGCAGCGCCGCCCGGCGCAATCCGCGCACCCATTTCCCGGGATGCAGCGTCGCGGCGGCGTGGGTCAACACGCCGCCCTCGAACCGGTCGGAGCCGACGAGCGCGGCGATCTCGTCCCGGCTGACCGGCCGGAAGGGATGCTCGCCGGCCTTCTCCAGTGCGGCGACCACGCCCGCCCAGGCTCCCGCCTGGCGCTTGCAGGTCGCGCCCCACAGCCAGCCGTCGCGCCGGAACTCGCTGTCGATCTTATGCTCAAGGGAAAAGCGCTCGATCTCGTCGAGCACGCGCTCGGAGGCCCGCGCAAATCGAAGCGCGCCTTCCGTTCCGCAGAGCTGCCGGAGCGCCTCGAACTTCACCCATTGCGGAAGCGCCATCCCGGTGTTGCGGCCGCTGGCGCCGCCCCCGCAAATATCGGTCTCGACGATCGCGACCGACAGGGTCGACTGGCGGCGCTTCAACTCCAGCGCGGTCCAGAGGCCCGCATAACCGCCGCCGACGATGGCGATGTCGGCGCGCGCCTCGCCCTCGAGCGGCGGCTCGTCCTCCTCGTCGGAGCCGATCGCCTCGCGCAGCCATGCGCAGCGGCCCGCGATCCTAGTCGCCATGCGCCTTCAGCATCGCCTCGGCTCGGTTTCGCGCCACTGCATCCAGGGGCGTCGATTTGCGGACCTCGAGGTCGAAGAGGACGGTGACATGCTCGCTTGTGGAATGCAGCGTCCCCGTCTCCGCATTCCGCATCTCGTGCCGATAGCCGATCGAGCTGGATCCGATCTTCAGGAGGCGCGAGGAGACGACCAGGAGCGTCCCGGCGCGGACCTCCTCCTTGTATTCGATGGTCTGCTTCACATCGGCCCAGCCGCAACGCCGCGGCGCCAGTTCGGCATAGGGCGCGATCATCGAGAGGAAATGGAAGGAGGCGCCGTCATAGAGCGTGCAGTAGAACTGCGTGTTCATGTGGCCCATGGAATCGCAGAGCCATGGATAGGCGACGCCGCGATAGGTTTCGACCGCCCCGGCCATGGGTCAGAAGCCGACCTGATCGCCGCCCTTGAGGCGCAGCATGCCGCGCGCCTCCTCCGGCGTGGCGATCCCGAGCGACAGCTCCTCGAGGATGGTTCGGATCTTGCGCACCTGCTCGGCATTGCCCTTGGCGAGCCGGCCCGGCCCCAGATAGATGCTGTCCTCCAGCCCCACGCGCACATTCCCGCCCATGACGGCGCCCATGGTGGCGAGATTGATCTGATGCCGGCCCGCCGCGAGGATGGACCAGTGATAGTCGTTGCCGAACAGCCGGTCGGCGGTGCGGCGCATATGCATCAGGTCCTCGGCATGCGCGCCGATCCCTCCCATGATGCCGAAGATCGTCTGCACGAAAAGCGGGGGCTCGAGGAGCTTGCGGTCCAGGAAATGCGCGAGCGCATAGAGATGGCCGACATCGTAGCATTCGCATTCGAAGCGCGTGCCGTGGCCGTGCCCCAGCTCGCGGATGAACCGCTCGATCTGCGCGAAGGTGTTGCTGACGATCAGGTCCTTGGTCTTCTCCACATATTGCCGCTCCCAGTCGTGCTTCCACTGGGTGATCTTCTCGGTCACGTGGAAGAGGCCGAAATTCATCGACCCCATGTTCAAGGAGCAGAGCTCCGGCTTGGCGCGGAGCGGCGCGGCCAGCCGGTCCTCCATGCTCATGCCGAGCGATCCTCCGGTCGTGATGTTGACCACGGCGTCCGTGGCCTGCTTGATCCGCGGCAGGAATTGCATGAACACGTCGGGATCGGGGGTGGGCCGCCCGTCCTTCGGGTCGCGCGCATGCAGATGGATGATCGCCGCGCCGGCTTCCGCCGCCTCGATGGATTCGCGCGCGATGTCGTCGGGCGTTATCGGCAGATGGGGCGTCATGCTCGGCGTGTGGACCGATCCGGTGACGGCGCAGGTGACGATGACCTTGCGCACCGTCTTGCGCCCCTCAGTCCGCTCCATGCTGGCCTCCCTGACCGGCTGCCTCCAAAGGGGCGTTCGCCCGCGAGTTCATTGACTCCGCTTCGATCCAAGAAATAGCATCACATGACTTGTGATCACAAGACCGATAAACCGCTTGCGGCTCGGCCGAGGCGAGGCGCGGGGCAGGCGATCCAGGAGGGAGGACGATGAGGAGAACCGCGTGGTCTGCAACGCTTGGCCTGACGCTTGCCGCCGGCATGATGGCGTCTTTCGACGCTCGCGCCGAGGGGCAGCTCGTCGCGGTCGGCTGGGGCGGGGTATGGCAGGACGCCTATCGCAAGGCGGTGTTCGAGCCTTTCATGAAGGAGACCGGCATCAAGGTCGTCGAGGAGGAGTTCGGCGGCGAATACGCCAAGCTCACCAGCCAGATCGAGGCCGGCAAGGTCACCTGGGACGTGGCCGCCTTCGAGAGCCCGCAAGTGATCCAGGGATGCGATGAAGGCTCCTTCGTGAAGCTCGACTGGGACTCCATGGGCGGGCGCGACAACCAGCTCGACTATGCCGCCCATGACTGCGGCATCGGCTCCGACGTCTGGTCGACCGTCATGGCCTATGACGGCGACAAGATCAAGGACGGTCCGAAGACCTGGGCCGATTTCTGGAACGTGGAGAAATGGCCCGGCAAGCGCGGCGTCTATAAGGACGCGCGCTTCGTGCTGGAGATCGCGCTCGTCGCGGACGGCGTTGCGCCGGGCGACATCTACAAGGTCCTCGGCACGAAGGAAGGCATGGACCGCGCCTTCAAGAAGCTGGATGAGCTGAAGCCGCACATTCTTTGGGCGGAAAGCGCGGCCGACGGCATGCAGCGGCTGCTTGCGGGCGACGTCGCCATGGTCGTCAATTTCAATGCGCGGGTGACCGGCGCGGCCAAGGAAAACAACCGCAATCTCGTGATCGCGTGGCCGGCGGGCTTCTGGGTGGGAACCGATTACTGGGTGCAGATCGCCCAGGGTCCGAACCCGGATGCGGCCAAGAAGTTCCTGCAGTTCTACTCGCGGCCGGAGGTGCAGGCCGAGCTGGTCAAGCATTTGAGCTACGGCGTGCCGGCGAAGGCGGCGTACGACCTCATGTCCGATGAGGTGAAGGGGGGACTGCCGACCTCCCCCGACAAGGCCGAATGGGCGATGAGCTACAGCGACGACTTCTGGGTCGAGCACCAGGCCGCCGCGAACGAGCGCTTCAACGCCTGGGCCAGCCAGTAGGAGAGCCTTCCCTCGCCGGCCGGGATGAGCCCCGAGCGTCCCGGCCGGTCCTGATCTATCATCCTGCGCATGTGGCCGCCCCGCTGGGGCGGGCCCATTTCGCTTCGACAGCATGAGGTCGCGTCATGCCCGCCGCCATCGCAGCCGCACGCGCCAACCAGGACTTGTCCTCCGCCGTGCGCGAGGCGGAGGAGCGTTATGTCCGGGCGAACCCGCTCAGCGCCGCGCGCTTGGCCGAAGCGGCGCGCTCGATGCCTGGGGGAAACACGCGCACCACCGTCCACTTCTCGCCGTTTCCGCTCTGCATGGCCAAGGGGGAGGGGTCGCGCCTGACCGATCTCGACGGGCATGTCTATGCGGATTTCGTGAACGAGTACACCGCGGGAGTCTTCGGTCATTCCAACCCGATCATCCTCGCCGCGATCCAGGCCGCCGCGAAGGGCGGGATCGTTCTCGGCGCCCCCAACACGTACGAGGCGCCGCTCGCGGCCGAAGTGACCCGCCGCTTCGCCTCCATGGAGCGCGTCCGGTTCTGCAACTCGGGCACGGAGGCCAATCTGCTCGCGCTCTCCACGGCGCGCGCGGTGACCGGCCGTCCCAAGGTCCTGGTGTTCGACGGCGCCTATCATGGCAGCCTGCTCTATTTCAGCCATGGCGGCTCGCCCCTCAACATCCCGTTCCCCTTCGTGATCTCGGTCTATAACGACGCCGCGCGCGCGACCGCCGACATTCGCGCGAACGCCGCGGATCTGGCCGCGGTGATCGTCGAGCCGATGCAGGGCGGGGCGGGGGCCATCGCCGGGGAGCGCGCA
>DATIDB010000125.1:0-14248 GCA_035456545.1 Alphaproteobacteria bacterium
GCGGTGATCGGCCGCGTGTTGAGCCCGGCCGCCAGCCCCTCATACTCGACGGTAACGCTGCGCAGGCCCGAGCGAGTCAACTGGCCGGCGAGGCTGCCGAGCTGCTGCGCCAGCGCGATATAGGGCTTGAGGCGCGGCGCCTCCTCGGCGGTGACCGAGGGCATGTTGACGGCGTTGGCGACCGCGCCGGAGAGGAGGAAGTCGGCGATCTGCTCGGCGATCTGCACCGCCACCTTCTCCTGCGCCTCGCCGGTCGAGGCGCCGAGATGGGGCGTCGCCACCACACGATCCAGCCCGAACAGAGGATTGCTGCGCGCCGGCTCCTGCCCGAAGACGTCGAGCGCCGCGCCGGCGAGGTGGCCGGACTCGATCGCCGCCTTGAGGTCCGCCTCCACCACCAGCTCGCCGCGCGCGCAATTGATCAGCCGCGCCCCGCGCTTCATCTTCGCCAGCGCCGCGCCGTCGATCATGTGGCGCGTTCCATCGGTCAAGGGCGTGTGCAGCGTCACGAAATCGGCGCGCGCGAGCAGCGCGTCCAGCTCCACCCGCTCCACGCCGAGATCGAGCGCCCGGTCCTCCGACAGAAACGGGTCGAAGGCGATGACCCGCATCTTCAACCCATGCGCCCGATCGACCACGATCGAGCCGATATTGCCGCAGCCGATCACGCCGAGGGTCTTGCCGGCCAGCTCCACGCCGACGAAGCGCTCCTTCTCCCACCGCCCCGCATGCGTCGAGGCGCTCGCCTGCGGGATGTTGCGCGCCAGCGCCAGCATCATGGCGATGGCGTGCTCGGCCGTCGTGACGGCGTTCCCGTGCGGGGCGTTCATCACCACGACGCCGCGCTGCGTCGCCGCCGCCACGTCGATGTTGTCGACGCCGATCCCGGCGCGCCCGACCACCTTCAGCCGGGGCGCCGCCTCCAAAAGGGCGCGGGTGACCTTGGTCGCCGAGCGCACCGCCAGCCCGTCGTAGTCGCCGATGACGGCGGCCAGCTCCGCGGGCGGCAGGCCGGGGCGCGCCTCCGCCTCGATGCCGCGCTCGCGGAACACCTCCATCGCGCTCGGGCTCAAGCCATCGGCGATCAGGACCTTGTTCATGCCGTCCCCCTCATCACTCAGGTAGTCATGCTTCGGCACTCGGCATAGGCCCAGTCCAGCCAGGGCAGCAGGGCCGCAAGGTCCGCCGCCTCCACCGTGGGGCCCGCCCAAATCCGCAAGCCCGGGGGCGCGCTGCGGTAGGCGCCGAGATCGAAACCCGCCCCCTCCGCCTCCAGGCGCTTGGCCATCGCCGCGGCAAGCTTGCCCGCGGCGGCCTTGTCCAGGCCCGGATCGCCGAAGCGGAGGCAGATGGAAGTCGTGGAGCGGATCGCGGGCTCGGCGGCGAGGTGCGCGATCCAGGTCGTCTTCTCGATCCAGCGGCCGAGCAGGCGGGCGTTTTCCTCGCAGCGCGCGATCAACCCCCGCAAGCCACCGATCGATTCGGCCCAGCGCAGCCCGTCCAGCGCATCCTCCACGCAGAGCATGGAGGGGGTGTTGATGGTCTCGCCGCGGAAGATGCCTTCGCCGACGCGGCCGTCCTCGGCGAGCCGGAACAGCTTCGGCATCGGCCAGCGCGGGCGATGCTGCGCGAGCCGCTCCAGCGCGCGCGGCCCGAGGGCCAGCATCCCGTGCCCGCCCTCCCCGCCCAATGCCTTCTGCCAGGACCAGGTGACGACGTCGAGCCGCTCCCAGGGCAGCTCCATCGCGAAGGCCGCCGATGTGGCGTCGCAGATCGCCAAGCCCCTGCGGTCGGGCGCGATCCATCCGCCGTCCGGGACCCGCACGCCGGAGGTCGTGCCGTTCCAAACGAAGACCACGTCGCGGTCGAAATCCGCTTGGGCCAGATCGGGAAGCCGTCCGTAGGGCGCCTCGAACACCCGCACCTCCACGCCGGCGAGCTGGCGCAGATCGACGGCCCAGCCTTCACCGAAGCTTTCCCAGACCAGCGCATCGACGCCGCGTGGACCGAGAAGCGACCACATCGCCATCTCGACCGCCCCGGTGTCGGAGCCCGGAACGACGGCGAGGCGCCAGTCCTGAGGCATGCCGAGGACGGCGCGGCTCCGGTCGATGACTTCGGCCAGCTTCTCCTTGCCGGCGGCGGAGCGGTGCGAGCGGCCGAGGCAGGCCGCGGCCAGAGCGTTGAGAGACCAGCCGGGCCGCTTCACGCAGGGGCCCGAGGAGAACTGGGGCCGCGCGGGGCGGGAGGCAGGCCGGCGATGATCAGTCACGTGCGGAAGTCTTCCTTGCGATAGCCCTGCAGATAGAGCAGGCCGGTGAGGTCCGAGTGGTCTAGTCGAAACCGGGCCGCCGCCGCAACCGCCGGCTTGCCGCGGAAGGCGACGCCGAGCCCCGCCGCCTCGATCATCGGCAGATCGTTGGCCCCGTCTCCCACCGCGGCGGCTGCCGAGAGCGGGAGATTCAGGCGAGTCGCCGCATCCCGCAACGCCGCCAGCTTGGCGCCCTTCTCCAACACGGGCTCGCGAACGCGGCCGGCCAGACGGCCGTCCTCGACCACCAGGTGATTGGCGCGGACCTCATCGAAGCCGCAAGCCTTCGCCACCGACTCGGCGAAGCAGTCGAAGCCGCCGGTCACGAGGACGGTCCGCGCCCCATGACGTCGCATGGTCTGCACCAGCGCGCGGGCGCCCGGCGTGAGGGTGATCCGGCCTCGCACCTCCTCCAGAAGCGATGCCGGCATTCCCGCCAGCCAGCCGACGCGGGTGCGCAGCGCCTCGACGAAATCGATCTCGCCGCGCATCGCCCGTTCGGTGATCGCCGCGATGCGCTCGCCGAGGCCGGCGAGGCGACCCAGCTCGTCCAGCAGCTCCTCGGCGATGATGGTGGATTCCATATCGGCCACGAGCAGGGCCTTGCGCCGGCCCGCCTCGGCTTGCGCCGCGAGGTCGATCCGCGCGCCGAGCAGAGCGTCGCGCGCCGCCGCCTCCGCCCGCTCGGGCTGGATGTTCGAGAAGAAAAGGTCGCAGGCCTGGCCGTCGGCCAGCCAGAAGGATTCGCCCGCATCCGCTCCGGCGCGGCTGAGCGCCGAACGCGCCGCGCCGATCGCATCCGCCCCCAGCCCCCCTGCGGCGGCGGCGATCAAGGTCAGGACCCAGGTCATGAACGGGGTTTCTAGGGCGCTTCGCCTCCCGACCGCAACAGGCCCGCTTCGCCGCGCATCCGGCGGGCCTCCGTCTTCACCCGGTTGAACTCGGCGCGGCGCTTGGCGATTTCCTCCGGCGTCATCCGGTCGATGTTGCAGTAGTCGAGCTTCCAATCGGCATCCGCGCTCCAGCGCAGCGGCGACTGCACGGTCGTGCGCGCGGCGGGCGCCGCCTCCAGGAGGCGCAGCGCCAGCTCCAGGGTAAGGTCCTGCGAGCGGGCGTCGTTCGGCCGCCCCGCCGCGTTGCCGAGCGGGAAATCCGAGAAGAGGAATCGCGGCACGCCCACATGCTCGACGATGTCCTTGGCTGAGCCCATCACCACCGTGGCGATGCCGTTCTCCTCCAGCATGCGGGCGGCGAGGCTGAGAGTCTGGTGGCAGACGGGGCAGTTCGGCACCAGGATCGCGGCGTCGGCGCCGTCGGCCTTGCAGCGGGCGACGATCTCCGGGCAGTCGATCTCCAGCGTCACCCGATGGCTGCGGTTCGTCGGAGCGCCGTGGAAGCGCGGCGCGACCGCTTCGATGCGCCCTCGCTGCGCCGCCCGCCTCAGCGCGGCCAGGGGGAAATAGGAGCCGATGTCTTCGCCGGTCGTGTGCTTGCGGTCGATCGCGACATGCGAGATGCGCAGGTCGTGGTCCCGCGCCGCGTCCGCGGAATAGACGTTGAAGAACTTGGCGGCGGCGTTGTAGCTGCGCGGAGACTGATCGCCCTTGTCCGGCTGATAGGGCGCCGCCGTGGTGACGAGGGCGACGCGGCACTCCCTCAGGGGCTTTCCGAGCGGATGGAACGGCGCCTCCGCGTAATGCGCCCAGCGATAAGGCGCGCCATACCCCAAGGCGGCATAGTATCGGCGCGTGCGCTCGATATAGGCGATCGGCGCATCCTCCTCGGAAGCGAAACCGAAGTCGGGTTCTTCGCTCATCCCGCCCTCTTGCGTCAGACCGTGATCTTCGTCTCCCGCTTCAGCGCCTTGCCGAGCGCGTCCAGCCGCCGGGCCACGGCGTCTCCGGCGAGCATGCGCCAGTCCGGTTCCAGGACGAGCGCGACGCGGTCTTCCTGCAAATCCAGCCGCGAATGCGTCAGCAGCTCCGGGGCGGCCCCGGTCAGCGCATAGGCCAGCCGCATCGCCAGCCCGAGCGCCACCGCGCGCTCGGCGGCCTCGGCGTCGAGGAGGCCGCGCGGGAGCCTCTCCGCCCCCTCCTCCCCGTCGCCCCCATAGCGCGCGAACAGCGCCAGCGCCAGATAGCAGCGGCCGGGATGGTCGATGCCGAAGAGCGGCAGGTACAGGGGCTGTTCGAAAGCCTGCTCGGCGCGGTAGTCGGGATGCTCGCGCCAGACGATGTCGCTGAGTTCGCAAGCCGCGCGGCGCAGCCGGTTCTCGGCGGGCGTCTCCTTGGGGAACAAGGGCCTCGTCCATTCCTCCAGCGCCGCTCCGGGCGAGCCGAAACGTCCCAAGTCCTCGGCGATGTCCTCGCACATGGCCAGGAGCGGGTCGCGGTTGCGCTCGCCGGCGGGCAAGAGACCATAGACATGGCCCTCCCGCAGGCCCGCGGCGGAGAAGGTCACCGTCGCGGGCCGCGTCGCGCGGAGCACGCGCTCCATCACCAGCGCCGCATAGGGAAGCGCCTCGAGCCGGCGCCGGGCGACATCCACCAGACGCGCGAGCGACTTGCGGCCCATCCCCGCGACCAGCCGCGCCATGTCCTCCATGTCCCGGCGGGCGACGCGATACTCCTGGATCACATGCAAGGGATAGGCGCTCTGCTCCATATGGATGCGGGCGAGCGTCCGCCAGGCGCCTCCGACCGGATAGAACGCTTCGCCCTTGAGATCGCGCAGCCAGGCGAGCGGCTCCAGCGCCGCATCGACGATCGCGGCCGCCTTGCCCATGTCCTCGCCCGCCGCCTCGGCAAGGCGCAGCGGACCCAGCGGCAAGGTCGCGTGCGCGCCCAGCTTGCCGCGCTCGACCGCCACCAATTCGAGGCTCCCGCCCCCGAGGTCGCCCATCACGCCGGTCGCCTGCGGCATGCCCATCAGCACGCCCATGGCCGAGAGATGCGCCTCCTCCTCGCCGGAGAGGACGCGCACGCGCCGGCCGCAGGCCTTCTCCACCTTGCGCACGAATTCCGCGCCGTTGGAAGCGTCGCGGACGGCGGCGGTGGCCAGAAGGTCGATCCGCTCCGCCCCCATGACGCCGGCGAGCGTGACGAAGCGGCCGAGGTTGTCGAGCGCCATGACGACGCCGTCGGCGTTGAGCTCGCCGCTCCGCTCCAGGCCGCGGCCAAGCCCGCACATCACTTTTTCATTGAACAGCGGGAAGGGCGCGCGCTTGAGCCCGTCGAAAACGACCAAGCGGATGGAGTTGGAGCCGATGTCGACCACCGCCAGCCGGCCACGCCGGGCCGCGGCCGCGGCGCGTTCGGCCGGCGAGGCGGAGCGCGAGGCGCTCACGCCTGCTTCAGGACCAGCTTCGGCGCCCGCCGCGCCTTCTTCAGCGCGCTGCCGCGCCCGGACAGGCTCGGATTTGTCATGAAGAAGGTGTGCGCGCTGAAGCCGCTGCCGTCCGGAGAGACGCGACGATAGCTGCCGTCCGCCTGGAGATACCAGCTCTGGGCCTCGTCCTTGAGGTTCGCGACCATGATCTGATCAAGAACCTGCTGGTGCACGGTCTGGTTCTCGATCGGCACCAGCGTTTCGACCCGATAATCCAGATTCCGGGGCATCCAGTCCGCCGAGGAGACGAACACCTTGGCCTTGCGCGAGGGCAAGGGCTCGCCCCCGCCGAAGCAGACGATCCGCGAATGCTCCAGGAACCGCCCGACGATGCTCTTGACCTCGATGTTCTCGGAGAGGCCGGGAACGCCCGGACGCAAACAGCAGATGCCGCGCACCACGAGCCGGATCTGCACTCCGGCCTGCGAGGCGCGATAGAGCGTGTCGATCAGGCCCGGATCGACCAGCGAGTTCATCTTGGTCCAGATTGTCGCCGGGCGCCCCGCCGCCGCATGGGCCACCTCCTCCTCGATCAGCTCGTAGAGGCGCTTGCGCAGGCTCAAGGGCGCGATCGCCACCTTGTCGAGCCGCTCGGGCTTGGCGTAGCCGGTGAGGTAGTTGAACAGGCGCTGCGCGTCGCGGCAGATTTCGGCGTCCGATGTGAAGAAACTGAGGTCGGTATAGACCTTCGCCGTCACCGGGTGATAGTTGCCGGTGCCGAAATGGACGTAGGACTTCAAGCTCTTGCCCTCGCGCCGGACGACCAGCGACACCTTGGCGTGAGTCTTGAAGTCGATGAAGCCGTAGACGACCTTCGCGCCCGCGCGCTCCAGGGCGCGGGCCCAGCTTATGTTCGCCTCCTCGTCGAAGCGAGCCTTGAGCTCGACCAGCGCGGTCACGGACTTGCCCGCCTCCGCCGCCTCGACGAGCGCGCGCACGATGGGCGAGTCCTTGCTGGTGCGATAGAGCGTCTGCTTGATCGCGACGACGGCGGGATCCTGCGCCGCCTGGCGGATGAACTGCACCACCACATCGAAGCTCTCGAACGGATGGTGGACGATGATGTCCTTGGCTGAAATCGCCGCGAAGCAATCGCCGCCGAAGTCGCGGATGCGCTCGGGAAAGCGCGCGTTATAGGGCGGGAATTTCAGGTCCGGCCGCTCCTCGATGATGAGCTGGCTGATGTCGGTGAGGCCCAAGAGCCCGTCCAGCACGAAGGGCGGCATGGTCGCCTTGAGCTGCGTGACGACGAAATCGCGCAAATCCTCCGGCATCGCCGAGTTGACGGCCAAGCGGATGACGTTGCCGCGGCGGCGCCGCTTCAGGGCGGTCTCGAAGAGGCGGACAAGGTCCTCCGCTTCCTCCTCGATCTCCATCTCGCTGTCGCGGATGATGCGGAAATGCCCGCTGCCGATCACCTGAAATCCGGGAAACAGATGGTCCAGATAGAGGCCGATCACGTCCTCCATCGGCAGGAACCGCACCTGCCGGCCCGGCAACCGCACGAAGCGATCGATCATGTTCGGCAGCGGCAGGAGCGCCCTCAAGTCCTTGCCCTCTCCCGGGCTCATCAGGTGCAGGACCAGGCAAAAGCCGAGATTGGGGATGAACGGGAAGGGATGCGCCGGATCGACCGCGAGCGGCGTCAGGATCGGGAAGATCTGCTCCATGAAGTACTGGTCGAGCCAGCGCCGCTCGTTCGCGGTGAGCTCGCCCACATCCATGACCGCGATGCCGACCTCGCGCAGCTCGCGGCGCAGCTTCTGCCAGGCGATCTGCTGATTGCGCATCAGCTCTCCGACGCGCGCATTGATCGCCGCAAGCTGCTGAGCGGGGGTCATGCCGTCCTGGCTCTGCGCCGAGACCCCGGCGTTCACCTGGCCCTTGAGCCCGGCGACGCGCACCATATAGAACTCATCGAGGTTGTTCGCGGAGATGGACAGGAAGCGCAACCGCTCCAGGAGCGGATGGTGGGGATTGAACGCCTCTTCGAGGACGCGCTCGTTGAAGGCGAGCCAGGAAAGCTCGCGATTGATGAACCGCGCCTCGGATTCCAGCCCGATCGCGGCAACGCTGCGCTGGCCCGCGGCCGCTTCCGCAGCAGCGGAGGAGGCTTGAAGAAGGGTCTGATCGATCATGCGGATATCCTAACCCGAACGCCGGCCCCTGTCATGGCACGGGCGGTGCTAACAAAGGCCTCATGACGATGGCGAAAACCGTATTGCTGCTCCGACACGCCAAGTCCAGCCGCGAAGACGCTGATCTGGCCGATTTCGACCGCCCCTTGGCCGAGCGCGGCCGGCGCGACGCCCCGCGGATGGGCCGCTGGATGAAGAAATCGGGACAGAAGCCGGACCTTGTCCTGTGCTCCGAAGCCCGCCGCGCGCGGGAGACCTGGGCCGGCATGGCCGAGACCCTGGAGAGCCCGGCCCCGGTCCTGTTCGAGCGCGGGCTCTATATGGCGGGCTCAAAGGCCATTCTGCACCGCCTGCAGCGGGTGGCCGGAACGGTCGGATCGGTCCTGGTCATCGGGCATAACCCCGGCCTGGAGGAGACGGCGCTGGCGCTCGCCGACGGCGAGGGCGAGGCCTATGCCCGGCTGAGGCGCAAATTCCCCACCTGTGCGCTGGCGCGTCTGGAATTCGCGTTGGAGTCCTGGGGTGAGCTGCGGCCGGGAAGCGGCCGGCTCGCGCTCTTCCAAACCCCGGAGGATATCGGCTAGACGGCGCCGATCAGCGGCCGGCCCAGAACGGCCTCAGCTCCCGGAAGTCCTCCCATTCGCCGGTGAAGTCCGCGAGATCGGCATGAATGCGCGCGGCGTGCCAGCCGGAAACGAGCCCCGTCGCGTGCGCGGCGTCCGCCGCATCGAGACCGCTCGCGGGCAGAAGCTCGGACAATAGGCGGCGGCCGGTCACCGCATCGTTCAGGCCGCCCAGTCGGTCCTGGAGCCTGCTCAGGCGCGCCAAGTAGCGCCGCGCCAGCTTGTGCGAGTACAGCGAGCGGAAGAACTCCGCGACATAGCGCATCTTCTTGGCGGCGATGCGGATTTCGTGCAGCTCTTCGATCTTGAGGGCGTGGTGGCCGCGACCGATCTTCAGCAGCTTGCGATGCCGGCGGCGCAGCATGCCATTCGCAAGGGAGGTTACGGGACGATCGAGGATCGTGCCGGGAACGGCCCAGTCGTCGCCGCCCAGTCGTAGATCGGCCGTCAGCAGAAAGGTCGTGTAGCGCGGGGTTGCGATCGCCGCCCGCGCCTCCGCATGAGCTTGGTCGGCGGCCTGGCGCGCCGCCTCCTGGAGCGGCTTCAACGCCGCCTCCTCAGGCATCCTCTCGGCCACCGGCCCGAGAGTCTCGGCAAGAAAGACGTCGAGATCGCGCGCCGGCCCGAGCGCCTCCATCAACCAGCGCAGCTCGCCTGCGAACTCCTCGACAAGTTTGGGAGAGAGATGTTCGCTAAAGCAGGCGAGGAGCGCGCGCAGTCGCCGCGCGGCCACGCGCATCTGGTGGATCCCTTCCGCGTCGGCCCCGCGGACCGCCGCCTCGTTTCCGCCAAGTTGAGCGAGGCAGTTGCGGGCGAGCTTGAGAAACGCCTCCCGCCCGCTCGCCTCCGCCGACAGCTCGACGGGATCGGCTCGCATCGGCTTGGCGCCGAGCCCGGCGATGAGGGCGAAGCCGCGCTCGGCCTTGCTCTGCCGCTCAACGGCGATGGGCAGCGAACGTCCCAGCGCAAGCGCCAGCTCGATCAGCTTGTCGGGGCGCCCGGATTTCAGCTCCAGCTCGAGCTCCGAGACCGGCAGCGCGCGATCCGCGCCCGCCCGGATTTCCCCCTGGTCGAGCGCGACCTCGATTTCGCTGTCCCCCAGCTTCACCGGCCACACGGTTCGGCCGAACTCGGAAACGAAGGCCGGCGCCAAGGGCTCGGCCCCGGCCGCCTCGCTCACCAGTCGGCGCAGGTTCTCATCGGGAATGAGCTGGATTTCCGGCCGGTCCCCTTGAATCTCGCTCTCCAGCTCGGGGCGCCTGACGACGGCGCTCTCGCCGCTCCCGTCGGCAAGCTTGACGCCCTGCACTTTTCGGTTCCCGATATGCCGCACACGAAGCGAGACCCCTTTCTTGGCGAGGGACAGGCTCGGCGTGTCGTAATAGACCGTGAGCAGATGCCGTCGCGAGCCGCGACGCTGCCTCAAGGCCGCGAGGACCGAGCTGCGACGCAGGCTCGCCACCGCCCCTGCGGGAATCCGCAGCTTGAGCTCGGTTTCCTCGTGCATGCCGGTCCAGAAAGTAGGAAACGACTAAGAGCGCCGATCATGCCAGCGGGTGGCGCGCGGAGGTATGATAATTTTGTTACAACCTCCGACCCGGATGAGGGTCAGGCGCTAAAGGGTTGTAATTCTTTCTCGCTAATCCCGGCTAGAAGCTCATCCTCTTCATCAAGGGCTCGGGGATGTGCTTGATGATGAGCATGATCAAGCGCCAGACCGGCGGGTAGTACGCGACCTCCCGGCCGCGCCTGGCTTGGCGTAGACAGGCCCGTGCGCAGGCCTCGGGCGAGGCCATCAGCGGGCCGGTCTTCATCCCGAACGTCATGGCGGTGTCGATGAAGCCCGGCTTGACCGTCGTCACCTGAACGCCCGCGCGGAAGAGGCGCGCGCGCAGGCCCTGGGCGAAGGCGTGCAGCCCCGCCTTGGCCGAGCCGTAGACATAGTTCTTCAGCCGTCCGCGATCCCCGGCGACCGAGCCGACGACGATCACGCGCCCCTCCCCCTGGCGCTCGAGAGCAGGGGTGAGATGCAGAAGCACCGAGGCCGCGCCCGTATAGGTCGCCGCGATGGCCTCGATGCCGAGGTGCGGATCGGCGTCGATCGACGGCTGGGTCGGCATGAGGCCGAAGGCGAGCATCACGTCGAACCGGTCGGCGCGGCTGCGCACGGTTTCGACGAACGCGGCATGGCTCGCGACATCGGTGGCGTCGAAGGCGATCGCCTCCGCCGCGCGCCCGTAGCGCACGCGCAAGTCGCGCGCGGTGCGCTCCAGGTCCTCCAGGTCGCGTCCCGCAAGCAGCACGTCCGATCCCTCCTCCGCCGCCACGCGCGCGAAGGCGCGGGCGATGGCGGAGCTGCCGCCGAGGACCAGCCAGGCGCGCTCCAAGGTCATGCGTCGCCCTCGCGAATGGCGAGGCGGCGCGCCATGTCGGAGTTCATCCGCCGCTCCGGGTCGACGCGCTCCAGCACCGCGCGGAGCTCCGGCAGGCGCGGATACATCGCGCGGAACCCTTCGGGCGAGAGCGCCGCATCTTTGGCGAGGTAGATGCGGCCGCCGTGATCGAGGGTGAGGCGCTCGAGCCGCGCCAGCAGTTCCTCCACGCCGGGCCGGCGCGGGAAATCCAGGGCCAGCGTGTGGCCGCGCATCGGAAACGACAGATATCCGCGCCCCTCGCCGCCCAGGGTCTTCAGCACGGCAAGGAAGCTCGCGCGCCCCGAGGACGCGACCTCCTCCAACATGCGTTGCAGGCCCCGCGGCGCGCTCTCATCGGGGAGCACGCATTGAAACTGGTAGAATCCGCCCGCCCCGTAGATGCGGTTCCAGTCGCTCAAGGAATCCAGGGGGTAAAGGAAGCGCCGATAGCCGGCGATCCGCTCGCGCCCTCCGGTCGGCACGCGCCGGTAATAGGCGGCGTTGAATAGCGCCACGGTCGCTCCGTTCAGGACGAAGCCGGGGAAATCCACAGGCACGCGCCAGGCGCGGCGCGGCTGCGACATCGCGCCGGCGGAGGGTTCCGGCTCAGCCTCCTCGAGTATGCCGCGGCCGAGCGCGCTTCCCTTGGCCACGCCGTCGATCCAGCCGACGGAATAGGTGGCGCGCGCCCGCGCTTCGGCCAAGCCGGCCAGGAAGGCGTCGAGGTCCCGGCAGCGCCGCTCGCGCACCCGCACCGCCGGCGAGGGCACGCGCATCATCCGCAACCCCAGCCCGACGATCAGGCCGGTCAAGCCGAGCCCGCCGACGGTCGCCTGGAAGAGCTGCGGGTCCGCCTCCGGGGTGACCCGCCTCGTCTCGCCGGAAGGGTGGAGCAGGTCGATCCAGGCGAGGTGGTCGCCGAAGCTGCTCATGCGGTCGTGGTTCTTGCCGTGCACATCGTTGGCGATCGCGCCGCCCAGCGTCGCGAAAGCGGTGCCCGGCGTCGCGGGAGCGAGCCAGCCGCGCGGCAGGAAGCACTGGAGAAGATCGGCAAAGCTCGCGCCGGGCTCGCTTTCCAGGAGCCCGGTCGCCTCGTCGAAGGCAAGGAACCGGTCGAGGCGCCGCGTCATCAAGACGCGGCCTTTCGAGTTGAGCGCGGCGTCGCCATAGGCGCGGCCGGCGCCATGCGCGATCAGTCCGGCTCCGGGCTCGGCCTCGGCGACGCGCTGGCGCGCCTCCGACATCCGTTCCGGGCGGCAGGCGGTCATCGCGCCGCCGCTGCTGCGTCCCCAGCCCGTAAGCTCAAGACGAGCCCACCTCACGCGCGCGCCTCGGCGGAGGATGCGGCCGCGACGCGCAGCGCCAGCGGCAGCGCCACGAAACCGAGCGCAACCCCGAACCAGAGGGTGGTCGCGCGAATCACCAGTGTGGCGGCAAGCGCGGTGCCGAGATCGACCCCGAGAGAGGAGAGAAGCGCGACCATCGTGGCCTCCGTGCCGCCGAGCCCGCCCGGCGCCAGCGTCGCCGCGCCGACAGCCGCGGAAAAGGCGAAGACGAAGGCGCCGGCGGCGATCCCGACCTGCGCTCCCATCGCGTCCAGCAGAATCCAGAAGGCAATGCATTCCGCCCCCCAGCCGATCAGCGAGAGCAGGAGCGCATCGGCCAATGGCGCCGCCTTGAGGACGACCGCGGTGCCGCGCACCGCGCGGCGCAATCCCGCCAGCGGCCGGCCGAAGCGTTGACCCAGGACCCCAAAGGCCCAGAGCAGCAGCGCCAGGAGCCAGCCCGGCCGGGCGAGAATCGCCGTGACCGCCAGCACCACCCCCAAGGCCAGCAGCGCGAGCCAGCGCTCCTCGGGAAAGGCGGCGATACCGAATAGCCCGAGCAGCAGCACGGAAAGCGAATCGAATAGCCGGTCGGACAGGAACAGCGGCAGCATGCGGTCGTAGCGGTGGCCCTGGCTGCGCTTGATCAGCCACAGCCTCAACGCTTCCCCCACCCTTCCCGGGGTCGCCGTCATGGAGAATCCGGCGATGTAGAAGAGCGTGGTGCGCCCGAGCGGCACGGCCACGCCCAGCCGCAGGGCGAGACGGTGCCATCGCAACACCCTCAGCCCATAATTGGCCAGCGACAGGAGGAGCAGCCAGAGCAGCGTGCGCGCATCGACCCGCGCCAGGGCGTCCACCACCTCGTCGCCGCCGACGGCCAGCGCCGCGACGGCGCCCAGCGCCGCGAAGGCCGCCGCCGCCAGCACCACCCCCCATTCGAGGCGGCGCAATCGTCCGATCGCGAAGGGAGAGCCGTCCCTCACCGGTAGATCAGCCAGCCGAAGGTCGCCAGCCAGCCGAGAGCGCTGACGATCAGGAACCGGTCGGTCAGCACGATCTCGGTCGGCGAGCCGGAGCGCTCCTCGACGATGCTGATCTGCAGATAGCGCAACACCGCCGCCACGACAAAGGGCGTTGTTATGAAAAGCCAGTCCGTGCCGAACCGGTGCCGGTTCTCGATGTCGGTCGTGTAGATGATGTAGGAAACCACCAGGGCGCCGAGCACGATCGCGATCGCCGTATCGAGAAAGCGCGTGGAGTATCCGGAAAGGCTCGCCCGGTGGTCGCCGCCCATTCCCTTGACCAGGTCGTCCCGCCGCTTGGCCAGCGCGATGAACAGCGCGAGCAGGCCGGTGCAGACGATGATCCAGACCGTCGGCGTGACCGAGATCAGCTCGCCGCCCGCATAGACGCGCAGCACGAAGCCAAGCGCGACCAGCATCACGTCGAGGATCGGCACCCGCTTCAATCCGACCGAGTAGGCAAGGTTGAGAGCGAAATACGCCGCCAGCACCAGGGCGAATCCGACGCCCAGCGCCGCGGCGCCGGCGAATCCGCCTGCCATCAGGGCCGCGAGCAGCGCCAGCGCCGCTTGCGGGGAGACCGTTCCCGCCGCAAGCGGCCGCCGCCGCTTCTCGGCATGCAGCCGATCCGCCTCGCGGTCCATGTAATCGTTGAGGATGTAGACGGCGCTGGAAATCGCGCAGAAGCACAGCACCCCCGCCCCGATGAGCAGGACCGACTCCGTCGACACCGCCGAGGGCGTGAAGAACAGCGGCGCCGCGACGAAGGCGTTCTTCACCCATTGGCGCGGACGCATCAGCTGCAGCAGCGCCATTCCGTGATATTCTGCATGTTTGATTAGTGCCCCTTCGGACGCCAACTAAAGCTCTCCCCTCACTGTAAAGCTTTGGATTTTGCATTGACCACTCAGGAAAACTCGACTCTGCGTTGGTGGAATCCGATTTATTTTTGGTTAACGGTTCCTGATGAGCCCTGAAATCCACGTGTCATTCATTCCAACGGCCTCAGCATGGCGCGGCTGATT
>DATIDB010000126.1:0-2233 GCA_035456545.1 Alphaproteobacteria bacterium
CTGGTCGATGTCGAGGGCCGCCAGAGCGCCGATCTCGCCGCATTCGCGCGCGACGGCCGGGCGGACCCGCACGCCCTCGGTCTGAACGCGATCTCGACCTCGCCCGGCATCAATCGCTTGCTCGCGGGCGAGAGCGAAGAGGCGCAGATGCTGTCCGCGGCGCTGCGCCGGCGCGGCGTTCCGGGACGGATCGACCGCGCGGCCCGCATCTTCGCGGAGGATTCGCCGGCGGGGGCGGAGGCTCGCCTCACCGCCGAGCGCGACTGCGTCCTGATCGTGCATGCGGCGGGCGGGCCGGCGATTCCCGAGGAACAGACCGCTCCGACCGACCTCATCCTCTTCATCCGCCGCGCGCGCCTTCCCGAGAGGACGGAGCCCGTTCTGCCGCCGCCGCTCGCCGAGCCGCGCCTGGAGGTCCGCGTGCCGCGCGCCAGCGCGCTCGCCTATGAGGTGGCGGAGGGCGAATACATCCAGGTCATCGACGTCGAGGGCCGGCAGTGCTCCGACTTCCTCGCCTTCAACGCGCGCCGGCTGCAAGGCGGCGTCGAGCGAGGGCTCGAGGTCACCACCACGCGCACCTTGAACGCCATGGGCTATCCGGGGCCAGGGCTCTACGCCAAATTCTTCGATCAGGACATGCAGCCGCTCGTCGAGGTGATCCGCGACACGGTCGGCCGTCACGACGCCTTCGCGCTCGCCTGCACCGCGAAGTACTACGCGGACATGGGCTATCCCGGCCACCGAAACTGCTCGGACAATTTCAATGCCGCGCTCGCGCCTTACGGCGTCGCCCCGCGCCGGGGCTGGCCGGCGATCAACTACTTCTACAACACCAAGCTGGGCGCCGATAACGTGCTGACCTTGGACGAGCCGTGGTCGCGGCCAGGCGACTATGTGCTGATGCGCGCCTCCACCGACCTCGTCTGCGCCTCATCCGCCTGCCCCGATGACATCGACGCGTGCAACGGGTGGAATCCGACCGAAGTCCATCTGCGGATCTATCCCAAGCACCGCACCTTCTCCAAGGCGATCGCCACGCGCATGACCCCCGATGCCGATGCCGAGCTGACGCGCGAAAGCGGATTCCACCCGCGCACCTCCGCTCTCACCCGCTCCTTCACCGCCTATCGCGGCTTCTGGCTGCCCCAGAGCTTCGCCGCGCATGGGCCCATTGAGGAGTATTGGGCCTGCCGCGAGCGCGCGGCGGCGATCGATCTCTCCGCCTTGCGCAAGTTCGAGGTGCTGGGCCCGGACGCCGAGGCGCTGATGCAGCATTGCCTCACCCGCGATGTGCGCCGGCTGGCCATCGGCCAGGTCGTCTATACCGCCCTTTGCTACGAGCATGGCGGCATGCTCGACGACGGCACGCTGTTCCGGCTGGGGCAGGATAATTTCCGCTGGATCGGCGGCGAGGCTTTCGGCGGCGAATGGCTGCGGCGGCAGGCGGCGGCCAAGGGTTGGAAGGTCTGGGTCAAGTCCGCGACCGAGCAGCTCCACAACATCGCCCTCCAGGGGCCGAAAAGCCGCGAGATCTTATCGGAGATCGTCTGGACGCCGCCGGCGCGGCCGACCCTCGCCGAGCTGGGCTGGTTCCGCTTCACCGTCGGGCGCATCGGCGACCACAACGGCGTTCCCATCGTCGTCTCGCGCACAGGCTACACCGGTGAGCTGGGCTATGAAATCTGGTGCCATCCGAAGGATGCCGTCACCGTCTGGGACCACGTCTTCGAGGCCGGAGCGCCGCATGGCATCGCGCCCATGGGACTTGCCGCGCTCGACATGCTGCGCATCGAGGCGGGGCTGATCTTCGCCGGAACCGAGTTCACCGACGAAACGGATCCCTTCGAGGCCGGCATCGGCTTCACCGTGCCATCCAAGAAGGAGGAGGACTATATCGGCAAGGCCGCGCTGGAGCGGCGGCGCGCCCATCCGCAGCGCGCGCTGGTCGGGCTGGAGCTGACGGGCAACGAAGTGGCCGGGAACGGCGATTGCGTTCATGTCGGCCGGGCCCGTATCGGAACGGTCACCAGCGGCACGCGCTCGCCGATCCTGAAGAAGAGCATCGCGCTGGCACGTCTCGACATCGCGCATGCCGCGCCGGGCACGGAAGTGGAGGTCGGCAAGCTCGACGGCCATCAGAAGCGCCTGCCGGCCGTGGTCGTGCCGTTCCCCTTCTACGATCCGCAGAAGAAAAGGGTGCGATCCTGAAATCCAGGGGAGGGTTAGGGTGGGG
>DATIDB010000127.1:0-3362 GCA_035456545.1 Alphaproteobacteria bacterium
CTTCAAAGCCTCGGCGACTTCCGGTGGCATGTAGGTCTCGTCATGCTTGGCGAGCACTTCGCTCGCCGCGAAGGCGCCGTCGGGCCCAAGGGTCCCTTGCGCCACCACGCCCTGCCCTTCGCGAAAGAGATTGGGCAGCACGCCGCGATAGGTCACCGGCAGCGCCGTCTTCAGGTCCGTGACGCGGAAGCGGACGCTGCCGTCGCCGGTGATCGCAACGCTGCCCTCCTCGACCAGCCCTCCGACGCGGATGGTCTGGCCGGGCGCGAGCGACTTGGCCTCGATCTCGCTCGGGCTATAGAAGAACACCAGCGTGTCGTTGAGCGCGCTCAAGGCCAGGGCCGCGGCGGCCCCGAGCGCGGCCAGCCCCAGGCCCAGCGCCAGCATCCGCCGCCGCTTGCGGGTCACGCCGGCCCTCGCGCCGGTCCCGCGTGCTCGCTGCGCTCGCGCCGCCCGGGCAGCCGCGCCTCCATCTCCGTCAGCGCGCCCTCGCTGCGCCGCAAGGCGCGCCAGGAGAGAAGCCACAAGGCAAGAAGCACGAGCGCCGCGGCGGCGTAAGCGGGCCAGACGAAGCCGCCATATCCGTCCATCTCGACGAAGCGCTGCAGGCTTTCCATTCCGGCCGCCTTGCCCTATCCGTGCGCGAGCAGTGTGGCGCGCGCCGCGCGCAGCTTCGCCTCCGCCAGCTCGGCGCGCATGCGCACGAGCAGCAGCGTCACAAGAAAAAGGAAATAAGCGCCGGCCATGACCAGGAGCGGCGTCAGGATGGCGGGGTCGATCGCGGGCTTTGCGAAAGGGGTGATCGACGCCGGCTGGTGCAGCGTGCTCCACCAATCGACCGAGAACTTGATGATCGGCAGGTTGACGATCCCGGCGATCGCGAGGATGGCGGCGGCGCGCGCGCCGCGCGTCGGCTCGTCGAACGCGTTGAGCAGGGCGATATGCCCCAGATAGAGGAAAAAGAGGATCAGGACCGAGGTCAGGCGCGCATCCCAGACCCACCAGGTCCCCCACATCGGCTTGCCCCAGAGCGAGCCGGTCAGGAGCGCGATCAGCGTGAAGCCCGCCCCCACAGGCGAGGCCGCGCGCGCCGCGATATCGCCCAAGGGATGCCGCCACACCAGCGCCGAGGCGCTCCCCGCCGCCACCACGACATAGGTGAGCATCGCCATCCAGGCGGCGGGCACATGCACATACATGATCCGCACGCTCTCGCCCTGCTGGTAGTCCGGCGGTGAGGCCACGAGCGCCAGCCAGAGCCCGATCGCGAATAGGAGGGCGGTCGCCGCGGCGCTCCAGGGCGTCGCGGTGGCGGCGAAACGCGCGAACCGCGCGGGATTGGCGAAGCGATGCATGGTCTTGCGGCCAAGATATGGCCCGGATCGCGGACAAAGGAAAGCGCGGGCGGGCGCCGAAGGCGCGGCGGCCCGCCGCAGGGGCGGCTGGCGAACTCATGGCCCGGGCAGGCAGCCGCACCCGTCCGGCCCCGGTTCCGCCCGTGTCGGGCGCGGGGCACATGGTCCTTCACCAGGAGTCCGGGCGCATCCCCGCCCCGATCGACTGCGCGGCGACGCTCCCCTGAGCTTAGCGCAAGGCGTTGCGCAAGCCCGCCGCCGCGGCGAGCGGAGCCAGCGGCAGCGCCGCCAGAAGCAGCGCCCCGAGGATCGCCAGGGGCGCGTAGACGCTGGCTCCCGCCAGCGCCGCCTCCACCGCCGCCGCGCCGAAGATCAGCACCGGGATATAGAGCGGCAGCACCAGGAGCGGGATCAGCACCCCGCCTCGTCTGGCGCCCAAGGACAGCGCCGCGCCGATGGCGCCGATCAGGCTGAGGCTCGGCGTGCCGAGGGCCAGGGCGGCGATCAGGGGCGGAATCGCATCGGCCGGCGCTCCCAACATCGCCGCCACGATCGGCGCGGCGGCGATCAGGGGCAGGGCCGTGGTCAGCCAGTGCGCCGCGACCTTCGCCAGGACGAGGAGCGGAAGCGGCTCGGGCGCAAGGGCCAGGAGATCGAGCGCGCCATCCTGATGATCGGAGAGGAACACACGCTCCAGCGACAAGAGCGCGGCCAGAAGCGCCGTCACCCAGACGACGCCGCCCGCGATGCGCCCGAGCAGCGCCGGATCGGTCCCGATCGCGAAAGGATAGAGCACCGCGGCGAGGACGAAGAAGACGACCACCAGCGCGGCGTCGGAGCCCTGCCGCAGGGCGAGGCGCAGATCGCGCTGAAGCAATGCGAGGAAGGCGCTCATGCGGGCGCGGCCTGTGATGGCCCACCGAGATCGAGCACCCGCGCCGGCGCGTGCGGCAAGGAGGAGCCGTGCGCGGCCATGACCGCAAGCCCTCCGGCCGCCAGATGCGCCCCGATAACCTCGGTCGCCGCGGCGAGCGCGCTCTCGTCGAGGGCGTTGAAGGGCTCGTCGAGCAGCCACAGCGTCGCGCCCGATGCGGCGATGCGCGCCAGCGCCAGCCGCCGCCGCTGGCCGGCGGAGAGGAGCCGGCAGGGAAGATCGGCCAAGGCGGTCAGGCCGAACCGCGTCAAGGCCGATGCCGCCGCGCCCTCAGGCCCCGCGCGCCGGCCGCGCATGCGCAGCCAGAAGAGGAGGTCCTCGCGCACCGTCAGCTCGGGCTTGGCCGCATCGGCATGACCGAGATAGGCCAACTCCGCGCGAAAGACTTCCGGATCGGCGATGGGCGCGCCTCGCCAGGTCAGCATCCCGCGCTCGGGCGCGATCAGACCGGCGATGAGTCGCAACAGGCTCGTCTTGCCGCTGCCGTTGGGGCCGCGCAGGAGCAGCAGCTCGCCCGCGGCGAGATCGAAATCCAGCCCGCTGAAGACGATCCGCTCGCCGCGCCGGCAGGCGAGCGCCCGGCCGGCGAGGATCGCCTGCCTCCCGATACCCTGCCGCTCCGCCTCCCCCGTCATGGCCCGCGACAGTATCGAAAAGCTGGCGAGGGGGACACGTCCCGCAAAAACGGCGGCGCCGCGTCCCGGGGGGTCAGGACGCGGCGCTCGCTTGAACCTGGCGGCCACCGGGGTCGGGTCCGGTGGCCGCCCGTTTCCAGCCTGTTGGGGGGCTAGTGCGGAGGCCGGCTGGAAAGCCTCGAGACAAAGAGGGGAGGTCTCTGGGTCGAAGTTATGCCGGGGCGATATGGCTGGATTGAGTTTCGAATGGGGCGAAATTGTGATTTCTCTGGAAACCGAGGTTTTCCGCGGCTTTGAGGCCCCTGGACCCAGCCCTCCCGGCTATGCCATCTTGACATCGCGGGCGCCCGGGCGACTGCCCGGCGGGGGCCGAATACCGCTTTCGGGGGCAAGCCTTGGTGCGATTCCAACGCGTCGGCCTGCGGTACGGCAATGGAC
>DATIDB010000128.1:0-3620 GCA_035456545.1 Alphaproteobacteria bacterium
CCTTCTCAGCTATTGGGTTGTGGTGTTGGAGACGGCGCGACCGGCCGCTTGCTCAGTGCAGGTGGATCGCGTCGTGGAGATAGATGCAGGTGAGGATGGTGAACACATAGGCCTGCAGGAAGGCGATGCCGATCTCAAGGCCGGTCAGGGCGACGACGAAAGCGAGCGGCGCCCATCCCGCGAGGACGCCCAGCGCCACGACGAAGCCGCCGAACACCTTCAGCATCGTGTGCCCGGCCATCATGTTGGCGAAGAGCCGGACCGACAGGCTGATTGGCCGCGTCAGGTAGGAGAGGATCTCGATCACCACCAAAAGCGGCAAGAGGAAGACCGGCACGCCGTCCGGCACGAAAAGCTTCAGGAACTTCGCCCCGTGCCGCACGAAGCCGATGACCGTCACGCCCGCGAACACCACCGCGGCCAGCGCGAAAGTGACGATGATGTGGCTGGTGTAGGTGAAGCTGTAGGGGACCATCCCGAGGAGATTGCCGAAGAGGATGAACATGAAGAGCGTGAAGATGAACGGGAAGTAGCGCCGCCCTTCGGTGCCGACATTCTCCCGGATCATGTTCGCGATGAACTCGTAGGAGAGCTCGGCCACCGATTGCAGCCGCCCCGGCACGAGCGCGCGCGTGCGCATGGAATAGGTGAGGAACAAGGTCGCCAGCGCGACCGCGATCAGCATGAAGAGCGCCGAATTGGTGAAGCTGAGATCGAGCCCGCCGATGTCGATGGGGATGAGGCGCTTGATCTCGAACTGCTCCAAGGGGCTGTGGCCCCCGGCGCCGTGCTCCGCCGCTCCCGCGCCATGCTCGACGGCGGCAGCCGCCGTTCCGCCCGTCTCCGTTGCGCCCGTCTCCGTACCGACCGTCTCGCCCGCCACCTGTCGGCGCTCCTCTAGCGCTCGTCGTCTTCGTCTTCGATCACCGCCGGCGCCGGCGGAAGCGAGGCCACTTGCCTCTGCATCTCCTTCGCCGCCCGGAAGACGTTCAAGATTCCCGCCGCCGCCCCCAGGAAGAAGAACAGCAGGAACAGGAACGGCCCGGTCCCGAGCCACCGGTCCAGGAGCCAGCCGATCCCCGCCCCGACCACCAGCGCGACGACCAGCTCGACCCCGATCCGGAAGGCGAAGCCCGACATCGTCGTCGGGACCCGCCGGCCAGGTCCGCCCGGGCTCTCCTCATCCCGCGTCGCCTCCTTCAACCGTTTGAGGCGCGCATCGAAATCGGAGTTCGAGGGCGGCGTTGGTTCGCTCAACCGAAAGCCAGGCTCCGCTGCCGAGCGGCAAAACAGGAACGAGACCGGGGCCGCCCTTTTTGGGGCCGCCCCGGACCGGGCCGGACCTTATTGGGGGGCTGGGGGGCTGTCAAGCAGCCTTGGCGACGCGGCGCGGCGGCGCCTCACGCCGTGGCCGCCAGGCGCTCGGCCTTCTGCAGGTCCACCGACACGAGTTGGGAGATGCCCCGCTCCGCCATGGTCACCCCGAAAAGCCGGTCCATGCGGGCCATGGTCAGCCGGTGGTGGGTGATGATGAGGAAACGCGTGGCCGAGGACTTGGCGATGTCTTCGACCAGGTTGCAGAATCGCTCGACATTGGCGTCGTCGAGCGGCGCGTCCACCTCGTCCAGCACGCAGATCGGCGCCGGGTTGGTCAGGAAGACCGCGAAAAGGAGGGCAAGGGCGGTCAGCGCCTGCTCGCCGCCCGACAGGAGCGACATGACCTGCAGCCGCTTGCCGGGCGGGCTCGCCATGATCTCCAGCCCCGCCTCCAGCGGGTCCTCCGATTCGGTGAGGGCCAGATGGGCGCGCCCGCCGCCGAACATCCTGATGAACAGCTCCTGGAAATGCGTATTGACCTGCTCGAAGGCGGCGAGCAGGCGCTCGCGCCCCTCGCGGTTGAGGCTGGCGATGCCCTGGCGCAGGCGCGCGATGGCCGCCACCAGGTCGGCGCGCTCGGTCTGAAGGCCGGTGATCTGCTGATCCAGCTCGGCCGCCTCGGCTTCCGCGCGCAGGTTCACGGGGCCCATATTCTCGCGCTCGCGGACCAGCCGCTCCAGCCGCGTCTCGATCGCGGCGCGCTCCGGCGGCTCGGCAGAGGGGTCGTGCTGGGAGAGCGCGAGCGCCTCTTCGGGCGTGCAGTCCAGCCGCTCGCGCGCGCGGGCGGTCAGGCTCTGCAGCGCGGACTGGGCCTGGGCGAGCCCGCCTTCCAGGCGCACCCGCTCCTCACGCATCTCATGCAGGGCGGCTTCGGCCTCCTTCAGGGCCTTCAGCGCCTTTCCGCGCGCGACCTCGCCCTCGAAGAGCCGGTCGGCGGCCTGCTTGCGGGCGGTCTCGGCGTTGGCGATGTGGCCGAGAAGAGTCATGCGCTGCTCGGCGATCTCCGCCGGACGCCGTTCTAGGCGCCGCACATCCTCGTCGCTCGCCCTCTCGCGCTGGCTCAGCTCCTCGATCTGCCGGCCTGCGCCATCGCGGCGCTGCGACCAGCTTTGCCGTTCCTGGCGCGCCGCCTCCAGCCGCTCGCGTCGCAATTCGGATTCGCGCAAGGCGCGGTCATGGGCCGCGCGCAGCTCGGCCAGCTCGGCGCGGCGCTCGGCCAAGCTCGTGCGCTGCCGCTGCGCCTCATCGCGCCGCTCGGCCAGATCGGGCATGGCGGCGCGGTCGTGGCGGGCGGCGGCGAGCGCGGCTTCGATCTCGGCAATATCCGCAATGAGCGCCTCCAGCGCCTGCGTCAGCGCGGAGAGGCGGGAGTTGGCGGCGGCGGCGGCGCTCGCCGCCTGAGATTCGGCCGAGCGGGCGCGGGCCAGGGCGTCCGCCGCCTCCCGTTCCCGCTGCCGCTGCGCGCGCTCGACGATGCCGGCGTCGATCGCCTGACCGCGCGCGGCGAGGAAGGCTTGCTCGGCGCCGGCGAGCTCGGGCTCGACGGCGGCGAGGGCGTCGGCGAGCTCCGCCAATCGGTTGCGACGGTTGAGCCGGATCGCGGCGGCGGTCGGCGCGCCGGCTGAGGCGAAGAACCCGTCCCAGCGCCAGAGATGCCCGTCCGGCGTCACGAGGCGCTGGCCCTGGGCAAGCCGTGGCTGCAAGGCGTCGCCCGCCGCCTTGTCGGCGACGATGCCGATCTGGCTGAGGCGCCGCAGCAGCACGGCCGGTCCGCGCACCTTCAAGGAAAGCGGCTCGGCTCCCGCCGGCAGGGCCGGCTGCCCGAATTCCGGGAGCCCGCGCCAATGCACAGGCGCTCCGCCATCGGCGGAGGCGTCCAGGTCCTCGCCGAGGCTTGCGCCCAGCGCGGTCTCGAACCCGCGCTCGACCTCGACGGCGTCGATCAAGGGCGGCCAGATATCGCGCGCGGCGGCTGCGAACATGCCGTTGAGCGCGTCGCGTTCGGCGATGAGCTTGGCGCGTCGCTCCTGCACCGCCTGGAACCGATCGCGCGCGGCGGTCTCGGCGGTCGCGGCCTCGATGCGGGCCTGCTCGGCGGCGTCCGCCTCGGCGAGCGCCGCGCGGGCGGCGAGGAGCGCCGCGGTATCCGCGGCCCCTGCGGCTGCTGCTTCGCGTTCGCGCGCGATCTCCTCGCGCCTCTGCGAGAGCCGCTCCAGGCGCTGCGCCAGCTCGGCGATGCGGCG
>DATIDB010000129.1:0-6880 GCA_035456545.1 Alphaproteobacteria bacterium
GCTTCCATGGCCTGCTCGGGTCCCTGCCTCACCGTAGTGGATAAGGGACCCGGCTGGTTCGCCGTGACCGCATCCGCCGAAACCCTGAGCCGGACGACCTTGGGAAGCTGGCGGCCGGGCACGCCGGTCAATTTGGAACGGGCGCTGCGGCTCGGCGATGAGCTGGGCGGTCACCTGGTCACCGGCCATATCGATGGCGTGGCGGCGCTGCTTGAGGACCGGGCGGAGGGCGACAGCCGGCGGTGGCTGGTGGAGGCCCCGGGCGAGCTCGCCCAATTCATCGCCTCCAAGGGCTCCATCGCCCTGGACGGCGTCTCGCTGACGGTGAACGAGGTCGAGGGGCGGCGCTTCGGCGTCAATGTGATCCCGCATACTTTGACGCTCACCACCTTCGGGTCGATGCGGGCGGGCGCGCGGCTCAACCTGGAAATCGACCTGATGGCGCGCTACCTTCACCGCCTCGTTGAAAGCCGGGACAAAGCCCTTGAGTTTCCACGAAATCGTTTCGCCGCCTGAGGCCATCATCGAGGAAGCCCGCAACGGCCGGATGGTGATCCTCGTCGATGACGAGGGGCGCGAGGACGAAGGCGACCTCGTCGTCCCGGCGCAGATGGCCACGCCTCAGGCGATCAACTTCATGGCCCGCTACGGGCGCGGGCTGATCTGCCTTGCGCTGACCCGCGAGCGGGTCGAGCAGCTCGGCCTGCCGCTCATGTCGCGGCAGAACGGGACGCGTCACCAGACCGCCTTCACGGTCTCGATCGAGGCGCGCGAGGGAGTGACCACGGGGATCTCCGCGCCCGACCGCGCGCGCACGGTCGCGGTGGCGATCGATCCCAGCAAGGGGCCGCAGGACATCGTCACGCCCGGCCACGTCTTCCCCCTGGTCGCGCGCGACGGGGGCGTGCTGGTGCGCGCCGGCCATACCGAGGCGGCCGTGGACATTGCGCGGCTCGCCGGTCTCAACCCTTCGGGCGTGATCTGCGAGATCATGAACGACGACGGCACCATGGCGCGCCGCGGCGACCTCATCCGCTTCGCGCAGTTCCATAACCTGAAGATCGGCACCATCGCCGAGCTGATCGCCTATCGCCGCCGCAACGACCGCATCATCGCGCGCGCGCTCGAGACCGCTTTCGAGAGCCGTTATGGCGGACGCTTCCGGATGGTCGTCTATGTGAACAAGGTCGCCTATGCCGAACACATCGCCCTCGTCAAAGGCGAGATCGCGGGCGAGGAGCCGGTGCTGGTGCGCATGCACGCGCTCAACGTGCTCGACGACGTGCTCGGCGACCGGTCGAGCGGGAAGGGCGGCGAGCTGCAAGCCGCGATGCGCATGATCGCGGAGGCGGGAAAGGGCGTGGTGGTGCTGATCCGCGAGCCCCTGCCGACCAGCCTTTCGGATCGCGTGCGCCAGCGCGTCGACCAGCGCAAGGGCGCCTCCTCGACCTTGCGCGACTACGGCATCGGCGCGCAGATCCTCAGCGATCTCGGCGTTCAGAAGATGATCCTGCTCTCCAACACCCGGCGCACCATCGTCGGGTTGGAGGGGCATGGCCTCAGCGTGGTCGGCCAGCGTCCGATCGCCCTGCCCGAGGGAGGCGATTGATGGCGGGATCGGAAACGGCGCCGCACATCCTCATTGTGGAGGCTCGGTTCTACGAAGACATCGCCGATGAGCTGGTCAAGGGCGCCATGGGCGCGCTGGAGAAGGCCGGCGTCACCTTCGACCGCCTGGCCGTCCCCGGCGCCTTCGAAATCCCGGCCGCGATCCGGATGGCGATCCGGGCGATGCATTTCCATCCGCATCGCCGTCGTTATGACGGGTATGTGGCGCTCGGCTGCGTCATCCGCGGGGAGACCACCCATTACGACTATGTCTGCCAGGAGAGCGCGCGCGGGCTGCAGGACCTGGCTCTCGAATTCACCCTCGCCCTGGGCTACGGCATCCTGACCGTGGAGAATGAATCGCAGGCCTGGGAGCGCGCGAGGGTGGATCGCAAGAACAAGGGCGGCGACGCCGCCCGCGCCTGTCTGGCCATGATCGAGGCCAAGCGCGGCTTCGGCCTGTTCCCGAGGACCTGACCTCGATGCCCCATCCCACGGATGAGGAAAGCCGCCGGCCGGGAAAGCCCGGCGGGAGACGGCGGCGGGCGCGGCTCGCGGCGGTTCAGGCGCTCTACCAGATCGATCTGACCGGCGCGCCGGCGCCCGGCACGGTCTCCGAGTTCCGCCGCCATCGCCTTTCCGGCGAGATCGACGGAATTCCGATGGACGACATCGACCCGGACTTCTTCGCCGCCCTGGTGACCGGCATCGGCGAGCGCCGCGCCGAGCTCGACCGCCGCATCGTCGGCGTGCTGACGCCCGACTGGCCGCTGGAGCGGCTCGACGCGGTCCTGCGCGCGATCCTG
This sequence comes from Alphaproteobacteria bacterium, assembly GCA_035456545.1. Taxonomy (GTDB): domain Bacteria; phylum Pseudomonadota; class Alphaproteobacteria; order JAREAF01; family JAREAF01; genus JAREAF01. Next base: position 2,415 of record DATIDB010000129.1, read on the forward strand.
CGCGCCGGCGCCTTCGAGCTGGTGGCGCGGCCGGAGACGCCCGCCAAGGTCGTGATCTCAGAATACATGGCCATCGCCGATTCCTTCTTCGAAGGGCGCGAGACGGCGCTGGTCAACGCCGTGCTGGACGCCCTCGCGCGGCAGGCCGAAGCCGAGCGGGCATTGCAGGCGACATGAGCCTTCCGGGCGAGTTCGAACTGATCTCGCGCTACTTCGCGCCGCTTGCGGGACCGAGCGCCCTCGGGCTCAAGGACGACGCGGCGGTGTTGGACTTGAAGCCGGGCCGCAGCCTCGTCGCCACCGTGGACACCGTCATCGCCGGAATGCATTTCCTCCCGGATGATCCGCCCGACCTGGTCGCGCGCAAGGCGCTGCGCGTCAATCTGTCCGATCTGGCGGCCATGGGCGCCGAGCCGCTCGGATATCTTCTGGTGACGGCCCTGACGGCAACGACCGAAGAAGCCTGGGTCGCGGAGTTCGCGCGTGGGCTGGCGGAGGATCAGGGGGAGTTCAAGGTCTCGCTCCTCGGCGGCGATACCGCCGCGACACCCGGTCCCCTGACGATCACCATCACCGCTCTCGGCCAGGTCGAGCCGGGCCGCGCACTCCTGCGCTCCGGCGCCAGCCCCGGCGAGGGCGTCTATGTGTCAGGCACCCTGGGCGATGCGGCGTTCGGGCTCGCGGTCGCCAGGGGCGGGGGAGCGGGCCTCGGCGAGGCGGATCGCGCCTTCCTTCTCGGCCGCTACCGGTTGCCGCGCCCCCGCCTGGCGCTTGGGCGGCGGCTTCTCGGCATTGCGAGCGCCGCCCTCGACGTCTCGGACGGCGTGGCGGCCGATCTCGGCCATATCTGCGAGGCCTCGGGCGTGGGCGCCCGGATCGAGGCCGCGCGCCTTCCGCTCTCGCCCGCCGGGCGGGCCGTCCTCGCGACGGAGGAGGGGGGGCTCATCCGGGCGATGACCGGAGGCGACGACTATGAGCTGCTCTTCACCGCCTCGCTCGAGCGCGAGCCGGAGCTCGCCCGCATCGCCGCCGAGTTGGACCTGCCGCTGACCCGCATCGGCGAGATCGTCGCCGAGCTTGGGCTGACCGCTCTCGATCGGGCTGGACGACCCGTCGCGCTCGCCGCGGGCGGTTGGCGACATTTCTGAGCGGAGCCGAGTGCCGTTGCCCACGTCACGGCTCAACCTCGCGGTTCTCGCGCTCTGCCAGGCGCTGGCCATGACCTCCATGACCATGGTCATGACGACGATCGCGCTCATCGGGGTGGAGATCGCGCCGGTCTCCGGACTGGCGACGCTCCCGCTCGCATTGCAGCTTGCCGTCACCATGGCCACGGCGATCCCGGCTTCGCTCTTCATGCGCCGGTTCGGGCGCCGAGTGGGGTTCAGCCTCGGCGCGGCCGTCGGCGTGGTCAGTGCGGCCGTATCCGCTTATGCCATCTACCTGGGCAGCTTCGCGCTGTTCTCGGTCAGCGCTGCGGCCTATGGCGTGACGCAAAGCTTCGCCGGCTTCTACCGGTTCGCCGCGGTCGAGACCGCCCCGCGCGAGCGCCGCGCAGAGGCGGCCTCATTGGTCCTGGCCGGCGGGGTCGTCGCAGGGCTGGTCGGGCCCACGCTCGCCGTGCTGTCGCGCACTCTGGTCGAGGGAAGCCTGTTCTCCGGAACCTTTCTTGCGATCGCGGCCCTGTCCGCCCTTGCGCTGGCGGTGATCCAGGCGCTGCGCATTCCGCCTTCGCCGGAGGCGGAGCGCGGAGCCGGAACGGCCACCGTCGGCGCGCTGCTCGCCCGCCCGCTCTTCCTCCTGGCCGTGGCGAGCGCGTCGATCGGCTATGCGAGCATGAGCCTCCTGATGACGGCCACGCCGCTCGCCATGGCCGAGCATCGCCACAGCTTCCCGGCCACGGCCTTCGTCATCCAGTGGCATGTGGTCGGGATGTACGCGCCGTCTTTCGTAACCGGCCTTCTGATCGGCCGGTGGGGCGTGCTCACCGTGATCCTTGTCGGGGCGGCAACCATCCTGGGCGCGGTGGCGATCGACCAGTCGGGCACGTCCCTGGCGCAGTTTTGGACGGCGCTGGTGCTGCTCGGGATCGGCTGGAACTTCATGTATGTGGGCGGGACCACTCTTCTGGCCGAGGCGCATGGACCGGCCGAGCGGGCCAAGGCGCAGGCGCTGAACGAGTTCGTGATGTTCGCCTTCATCACGGCGGCGTCCCTTGGCTCGGGCCTGCTGCAGCAGACGGTGGGGTGGGTGTGGGTCAACCTGGCCGTGGTGCCCGGACTCCTGGCCATCGCCGCAGCCACTCTCTGGCTGCGCCCGCGCGGACGGGCAGCCGCCGCATAGGGGAGGCGGCGGGCCGGATTCCGGCGGTCAGACCCGTTGCTTTGCTCCGGCAGTTCTGGCATGGTCCGGCCGCTTTTCCATAGGGCCTCGGAGCCTACGGTTTTGCGGCCGGAGCTCCTCCGGACCGCGGATCCGGGCCCTCCTCACGGTCGGGCATGAAGGACTGAAGGAAGATGACAGCGACCTATTGGTTGGTGATCGCCTGCGGCGTGCTCTCGCTGATCTATGCCGTCCACGCAGGGCGCTCAGTCATGGCCGCCGCCACCGGTTCGGACCGGATGCGGGAGATCGCCGGGGCGGTTCAGGAGGGGGCGAAGGCCTATCTCAACCGTCAATACGGCACAATCGCGATCGTCGGCGTGGTGATCGGGATCATCCTAGGCTTCACGCTCGGCCTGCATGTCTCGATCGGCTATGCGATCGGCGCCATTCTCTCCGGCGCGGCCGGGTATATCGGCATGAACGTCTCCGTGCGGGCGAATGTGCGCACCGCCGAGGCGGCCCGTTCCGGGCTCGCCCCGGCGCTGGAGATCGCCTTCAAGGCCGGAGCCGTTACCGGAATGCTGGTGGTCGGGCTCGGCCTCCTCGGCGTGGCGGGCTACTACTTCTTCCTGCGCGGCATGTTCGACGCGGCCGATCCGGCCCAGCTCCGCAGCATCCTGGAGGCGCTGGTCGCCCTCTCCTTCGGCGCCTCGCTGATCTCGATCTTCGCGCGCCTGGGCGGCGGGATCTTCACCAAGGGCGCGGATGTCGGCGCCGATCTGGTCGGCAAGATCGAGGCCGGAATTCCCGAGGACGACCCGCGCAATCCCGCCGTCATCGCGGACAACGTCGGCGACAATGTCGGCGACTGCGCCGGCATGGCGGCCGACCTGTTCGAGACCTATGCGGTGACCGTGGTCGCCACCATGCTGCTCGCGGCGATCTTCTTCGCCGGGGCGCAGCAGGAAGTGATGATGCTGATCCCGCTGGTGATCGGCGGCGTTTGCATCCTGGCCTCGATCGCCGGCACCTATTTCGTGCGCCTCGGCTCCAACAAGAACATCATGGCCGCGCTTTATCGGGGCTTCGTCGCGACGGCGGCCATCTCGGCGGTGCTGATCGCGATCGTGGTCGGCTGGATGCTCGGCTTCACCGCCGAGTACCAGATGGGCGACCGCCTGATCCAGGGCCGCCACATCTTCTATTGCGCTCTGGTCGGGCTTGGCGTGACCGGACTCATCGTCTGGATCACCGAATACTACACCTCCACGGCCTATCGGCCCGTCCGCTCCGTCGCCGAGGCCTCGATCACCGGCCACGCCACCAACATCATCCGCGGCTTGGCGGTGTCGATGGAGGCGACCGCGCTGCCGGTCCTGGTGATCTGCGCCGGCATCGTGATCGCCTATATGAACGCCGGCCTTTTCGGCATCGCCATCGCCGCGACGACCATGCTGGCGTTGGCGGGGATGGTGGTCGCGCTCGACGCCTATGGGCCGGTCACCGACAATGCCGGCGGCATCGCCGAGATGTCGAACCTGCCGAAGGAGGTCCGCGTCACCACCGACGCGCTGGACGCCGTCGGCAACACCACGAAGGCGGTCACCAAGGGCTACGCCATCGGCTCGGCGGGCCTGGCGGCGCTGGTGCTGTTCGCGGCCTATACGGAGGACCTGAAGCACTACTTCCCGAACGTCCCGGTGGAGTTCCGCCTGCAGGATCCCTATGTGGTCATCGGGCTCTTCATCGGCGGGCTCCTTCCTTATCTCTTCGGCGCCATGGGCATGACCGCGGTCGGGCGCGCAGCCGGCGCGGTGGTGATCGAGGTCCGCCGCCAGTTCCGCGAGATCAAGGGGATCATGGAGGGCACCGGCAAGCCGGAATACGGCCGCGCGGTCGACCTTTTGACCAAGGCGGCGATCAAGGAGATGATCATCCCCTCGCTCCTGCCGGTGCTGGCGCCGATCGTGCTCTATGTCGTGATCGCGGCGATCGCCGGTCAGGGAGCGGCCTTCACCGCGCTCGGCGCGATGCTGCTCGGCACCATCGTCACGGGTCTTTTCGTCGCCATCTCGATGACCTCGGGCGGCGGGGCCTGGGACAACGCCAAGAAGTACATCGAGGACGGCCATCACGGCGGC